>PMML01000029.1:91880-123465 GCA_003162695.1 Ignavibacteriota bacterium
AAAACCGAAAGCGCATCGACGCTTAAAATAATGAAGTCGTTAACCGACGCTTCGCTTGGCCAGAAAGTAACACCGGAAGGACGTTCACTGGGATTCCTTGCGTGGCATATAGCTATTACGCTTGGGGAAATGGGATCGAAAGCCGGATTGAACGTCAAAGCCCCAGCGGAACACTCCGATCCCCCATCTTCTGCATCGAAGATAGCCGAAGAATATGAATCCGCCGCAAAATCGTTACTCGACTGCGTGCAAACTCAATGGACCGATTCCATGCTCACGGATTTAGTCAATATGTACGGAGAAAAATGGCCGCGTCATGGCGTCCTGAGCGCACTCATCAAACACGAAGCCCATCATCGCGCACAAATGACGGTACTCATGCGACAGGCAGGCTTGCAAGTACCGGGCATCTACGGCCCCTCAAAAGAAGAATGGGGACAATTAGGTTTGAAAGCGCCGCAGTGAAACAGTAAATTGTAGTCGCGGGCAAACTGCCTGACGAAATGGAGACGGGATGACCACGGTGATGTCCGACGTCTGCCTACCCGCCGCAGAAAGACGACGTCGGCTTGTCACTATGGGGCTACAGAATAGAACTTTGATCAAAAAACTTTTTTTATAGTACTAATTGCCAATAACGATGAAAAAGCTTAAAACAAAGAATTCTACCGTTGGCGGTTCCTATAACTGCCTCCTCTCCTCTGTTAGTGAATTGTTAGAGCAAGCTCGTCATCAATCGGCTCGGTCGGTCAATGCAATTCTTACTGCAACATATTGGGAAATCGGCAGAAGGATTGTCGAGTTTGAGCAAAAGGGAGAGGCAAGAGCTGAATATGGCGAAGTATTATTGAAAAAACTTNNCAGTTGATCTGGCTGCCCATTTTGGAAGAGGATTTTCTGAACGTAATCTTGAACAGATGAGACTCTTCTATTCTCTCTGGCCAATTTCGCAGACAGTGCCTGCGAAATCCGAGATTGTGCAGACATCGACTGCAATTTCCGATCTTGTCCAAGCTTTTCCTCTTCCGTGGTCTCATTATGTTCGTCTTCTTTCGGTTTCAAATCTGGAGGTTCGTACTTTTTACGAGTCTGAAGCCATTCGCGGCGGCTGGTCGGTGCGGCAAGCAGCAAAAAAGGACTGGATTTTTTTTAGAATGGCTATGCAAAGCACCGTAGGTGCAAACTGTTTATAGAATAACAGATCGCCCCGATGGGGCTTGTAAATATCATTATATTGCACTGCTATAGATAGTTTCGCTCCTCATGGAGCGATCTCAATATAAAATCAATTCTGTGTCATGACAGCTTATATTATAATGATATGCTGTGTAAATGCCCATTTTCCCATTTTTTTATCTTACCACCTTCCATTGAAACATCGGTGATTGGAATTTCCCCATCAGCCGTATCCACAGCGGCAGAAGACTTTCCGTTCCCCTCGCGTTTGTGATATCGCCGAGGTCGTAGATATGCTCCGACTTCCATCCGAATGAAACCAATATTGCAGTAACGGTTTTTTTTGCTTCCGCGTCGTTACCGCAGATGAAAAGATCGTGATCGCCGCCGGCAAGCGACTGCGGATTGACCATAATCAGTGAGGTGAGCGTGTTGAGCGCTTTTACTACTTTTACTTCCGGATAGGCGCGCTGAATCTGTTCCCCCAATGAATCGTTATTGCTCACCGTCAACGTTGGCGGCATTCCTTTGGAAAAATCAAGCGGGTTTGCAACATCGACCAGAATCTTGCCGCGCATATTTTCCGCTCCTGCAAGCTTGAGCGCTTCAAGCGAAACTGCACCGCTCGTGCAATTAAACAGAATCTCCCCGTATTTTGCCGCATCTGCAAATGTTCCCGCAAAAGCGTTCGATCCGGTTTTTTCGACCCATGCCAGAGCTTTTTCGTTGTTCGGCGTTCGCGATCCCATAGTCACTGATTGTTCCAGTTGAACCAATTTCGTCCCTATCGTCTCGCCGACAATCCCCGTACCCAATATTCCGATTTTCATTTTTTACTCCTGGTTTAAAAATGTTATACTTAACCTTGTTTTCTTTTCAACTGTAAAACGGGGAGAAAAAGTTCCTTAGAAATAACCCCTCGAGCTAACCCGAAAATCCCCGTTGACCGACGCGGAACAGCCGTTCGCCGAATTCTCTGCAACTCTTTTCGTTTTATAAAGTATGTTAGATACAGAGATTATAAAGGAGACAATATGTTTTATTCAAAAGGAAATTATTCCGCCGGAATCGGCATGGGAATGTTTTTTATCATCGTCGGAGTTGCTCTCTTAGCCGGACATTATACGACTCTGCCGTTCAGCGATCCATGGAAACTATGGCCGTTCATTCTCATCTTTATGGGTATCGGCCGGCTTATAGAAGGACGCCCCGATCGATATCGAAAATCAGTCAGCTTGATCTTTTTGGGCTTATGGTTTCTGGTTTGCGAAATGAATCTTTACGGTTTAACCTACCAGAATGCATGGCCGATCCTTATTATCGGCGTCGGTATTTCAATGATCTGGAAATCATTTTATCGTCCATTTTATGGATGCTATCGGGAGCAAATCCATGAAAACAAATGATAGTTTTTCCTTTACCCCGCGACTTATTTTAGGCCTGGGTATTATTGCTCTTGGAGTGCTTTTCCTTCTGGATAATTTTAATATCGCTTCGGCGCGAACAATCCTCTATTATTGGCCTGCTTTGCTGATCATCGTCGGAGCCGCGCATTTTTTTCAGCACAGAACGCTTGTCGGATCTACCTGGTCGCTCTTTCTTATTTTCATCGGCGGCGGTATGCTGCTGGACCGGATCTATGATATCGAATTCAACTTCTGGAGTTTCTGGCCGGTCATTCTCGTTTTTTTGGGTGCATCAATGATTACACAAAGTATGGGCCGCCGCCGCATCGAGACCGGTTCAGTAAATCCCAACGACGATTCGACAATCAAGACGAGTGCGATTATGGGCGGTGTGAAGAAAAACATTGCCTCAAAAGACTTTCAGGGAGGCGAAATGACCGCCATCATGGGAGGTATCGACCTCGATCTGCGCGAAGCAGAAATAAAAGACGAAGCAGTGCTCGATATTTCCGTCGTTATGGGCGGAGTGGAAATCAAAATTCCGGAAGAATGGCACGTTATTATGAAGGGATTTCCCTTTATGGGGGGCTTTGTCAATCACGCCCGTATTCCGAAAGACGAACATGCAAAACGGCTTATTATCAAGGGCACGGTTATCATGGGCGGAGTGGAAGTCCGCAATACAGCCGAGCCGACGTGGGACGAACGCCGCCGTTATGAAAGAGAACGCTGGCACCATAACGATATTCGGTAATCGAGACGCCCGCAACACATGCATCCAATACTCTCCAATAAAAAGACACTGGCCATTTATCTTGCAACATGGTTCGTTGTCGGATCTTTGATCGAACTTCCCTACCTCCTTGCGCATGTAGATCAGGTATTCATAGGTCTGTTCGTCGATATCCCTTTTGAAATATTCTTTGCGCTTGTTTGCCTCTCATCCTATTACCTTTGCCGCTTTTTTCCGCTTCAATCCACACAATGGTACCGCCTTATACTGATTTTCATTTTCACGGCTTGCTGCGCGGCGGGTTTCGCTATGGTTGTCGGCTATGGGTGGGTCCATTTTATCGATTCTTTTAAGTTCACATCCGATATTGCTTCGTTCTATACACCATGGATTGCCGGAATTTACAGCATTCTCGTTCTTTTATTTCTCCTCGTTGCAACCATCCACTATGTCATCATCGCTTTTGAGCAGACAAGGGAGGCGGAACGTCAAAGCTACGAAATGAAATTATTTGCCCAGGATGCGGAATTGCGCGCCCTCCGGGCGCAGATTAATCCGCATTTTCTTTTTAACAGCCTTAACTCCATCAGCGCACTGACCGGTAACAACCCGGCTCAGGCAAGAACGATGACCTTGAAGCTTGCAGATTTTTTCCGGCAGGGATTGAAATTAGGTGCGGAAGACTTTATTTCGCTCCGGGATGAATTATCTCTTATTACTAATTTTCTTGAAATCGAAAAAATCCGCTTCGGCGTAAGGCTCAATGCGGTTCAGGAAATCGATCCGGAAACTCTCAATGCGGAGGTTCCGCCGCTGATTCTGCAGCCGCTCGTGGAAAATGCCGTTCGTCACGGCGTTGCACAGCTCATAGACGGAGGCACCGTCCGCCTTTCTTCCACCCGTGTCGGCGACAGCATGCGGATTCTTATTGAAAATCCCGTAGATCCGGACCGCCTTAGAAAAAAAGGAGTCGGTTTGGGACTCCGGAATGTCCGCTCGCGCCTTGACACTCTTTACAACAACGATGCACATGTGGATGTTGAGGAAACAAATGATTATTTTCGTGTCGAACTCTTTTTCCCCTTAAAGCAGCGATAACACCAAACTATGCAGCAGAAAATTATACGCACAATCCTGATTGACGACGAAGAGCCCGCACGCATCATACTGCGGGAATATCTTTCCGCATTTCCGGATATTGAAATTACCGCCGAATGTTCCAACGGCTTCGATGCCGTAAAAACCATCGGCGAACTGGATCCCGATCTGATTTTCTTAGATATTCAAATGCCGAAGCTCAATGGGTTTGAAGTCCTCGAATTGATCGAGCAGCAGCCGGCAGTTATTTTCGCCACGGCTTACGATCAATATGCACTCCGTGCATTCGAAGTGCATGCAGCCGATTATCTCCTGAAACCTTTCAGCGCCGAACGCCTTGCGGAAGCGCTCGACCGGGTACGGGAACGGATTAAAAAACACGATAAGCTTCCCCTGCAGCCTATTATTGCAGCCGCCCGCATAAACGCAATTCCTCTTGAACGTGTTCTTATTAAAGAAGGCTCCAAGGTGCATGTTATTCCTGTGGATCGCATCGACTATATCGAAGCCCAGGACGATTATATTTCCATCAAAACGGAAGGAAAATCCTGCCTCAAGCAGCAGCGTATGGCCGAAATGGAAAAAGCTCTCGATCAGACAAAATTTGTCAGAGTGCACCGGTCTTATATACTTAACATCGAACGTATTGCCCGTATAGAATTGTATGCAAAAGACAGCCGCATGGCGATTCTAAAAGACGGGACAAAGCTGCTCATCAGCCGGAGCGGCTACGATAAGCTAAAAACGATGCTGTAAGTCCGGAAAGCGAAATACACTTTAATGTAATCTCCCGCAATCCGCTCATGGCCGCGATGATTCATAGATATAGGGTGATACTATTTCAGCACCAACATTTTTTTTGTCTGTGTGAATGCGCCGGCCTGCAATCGATAGAAATACACGCCGCTCGCCAAATTAATTGCATTGAATGTTGCCGTATAATTTCCTGTTGATTCCGTTTCGTTGACAAGCGTCGCGACTTCTCTGCCTAAAATATCGTAAACTTTTATGTTCACGATAGTTTGACGTAAGACATCGTAATTAATTGTTGTAGTTGCATTAAATGGATTTGGATAATTTTGAAAAAGGATAAAAATTGAAGGAACACTTATCTGTTCACATGGAATATTAGCATGTCTATAAATAATGCTTATGCTGTCAGCCTCATAAGATTCGATTCCGTTAACACCATTGGAAATCTGGACGACACCTGGAGAAGGTGTCCAGACGGAAACCACCCAGACTGCAGACGAAAATGAGACAAGGTTTTCGTTTGCATCATATGTGTACATTGACCGATCCGCATTTGCCCACTGACCGTCGCTCCAATATTTGTAAATCCACGAAAGCTCATGACCGCTTTCATTATATGTATAAGTGTATAAATCAGAATTTGTCCATTGATCATTGCTCCACATTTCATTAAGTTCCGTTAGTTCATGCCCATTTGCATCATACGTGTAGATTGTAGAATCTTTATTTGTCCACTGATCACCGGTCCAATACAATGAAAGTTCCGAAAGTTCATTACCCTGTGCATCATATGTAAAAGTAAATATCCAGTAATTCGTCCATAGCCCATTATTCCACTGTTCCTCAAAGTCCGAAAGCTTATCACCTCTAACATCGTATGTGTATGTGTCACGAAAGGAAGCCGTCACTTGATCACCGCTCCAAAATTCTAAAAGGTCTGTTAGCTCATTGCCACTAGTATCATACGTATAGGTGTCACTAGTAATTTTTGTCCAACGGCCATTGTTCCAAATCTCATAGACTTTTGTTAAATTATGACCGCTCGCGTCATAGGTATAAATGTAACAATCAGACAATACCATTACACTATCAGCCCAATATTCGTAGAGCTGCGACAGCTCATCTCCGTTTGCATCGTACGTATAGATATAACCAACAAAATCTGTCCATCGATTATTCTTCCAGCTATCAACAATCAATGAAAGTTCATGACCGGCTGCATCATAGGTATAAGTATACAACTCAGAATTTGTCCATTTGCCGTTGCTCCAGCGCTTGTAGATATCGGAAAGTTTAAGGTGGTTTGCGACATAAGTCATCGTGTCATTTGCAAAATTCGTCCATTCACCATTGCTCCATTGAGCGATAATGTCTCTAATAATGTTTCCATTCAAATCATATAAATAACTATAGCGTTCTGCTTTAGCTGGGTCATAGAATATTACCGTATCAATGGGATAGAATGGTGTATTGTTCAGTAAACTTTTATACGGAACATTCGGCGGGCTTGGTAATCCCTGTGTCACACCATAATTCTTGAGCACCGCATTTTTTATACAGCAGCCGGCTTGCGGTGATATAAGGAAGGCATTTCTCAAAGAGTCAATTAATCTTTTCTGGTTAAATAACTCGATACCTCCATTGAATCGTGATGTCACAAGCTTAGATACTCCCCATGCTTGTGGTGCAGATAAGGGATTGCGATAATCGCTCACATTTTGTCTTTTTTGAGCATAGAGCGAGTTGACCGATCCTGAAAGAACGATACTTAATAAACAGAACGCAATTAAATATTTCATAGCACATTTATCCTTTCATCAGAAATGCACTTTTAATTGCACATTGAATCCTTTTCTAATTGATCCAATTTATCTGTGATATCGTGAGCCAATGCCATGCTTGGCAATCTCCAGCTGCGACCATTATTTATCGAAACAAAAACGCCATTGCCGTTAGTCCCTGCAAATATCTTGGTTCCCATCGTTGTAAGACAAGTTAATGTAGCGCCGTTAGGGCCGGCTGTTTGTACCAACTTTGCCAAAGGTATTGCAGGTATTATAAATAAAGCGGTCAATAGAAGTATGAAAAAACCGGTTTTGTTTATTTTGTCACCTCGAATCTGCGATTTCGCATTTGAGCTGAGCGATGCGTAAATGAACATTATTTCTCTCGACCATGCATTTTAAGAATAAATTATAGATTCATCCTCAATAATCTGATCTATCATCGTAAAACGGAATATTTTTAAGCTTTAAATTATTCGACGATGTCAACATCTCGATTAGAAATAAATATGTAATCCCAAATTAGCTGCGCTAAAACCAAGAATCTGTGTCGTTGTTGTGTTCTTCGTAGTATAACTGACGCCACCTTCTGTTGTGGTAACATTAGAGGGTATATTAAAATTAATAATATTCAAATCGTATTCAGCCGAAAGACTAATTTCCGGATAAATATAAAATTCCACACCTCCAATTCCCTGAACTCCGAATGTTGCACCTCCCTGCATATTGAAGTTATTGATAGATACAAGACCATTTTTCGTTTCCGGCTGAGTCTGATCAGAGCCTGCAATAAATTTTTGATCTGTAGATGTATATGAGAATGCTATTCCCGCTCCAAGATAAGGATGAACTCGCGATGTTGCTCCTAACATGTATTTAAGATAATCAAGAGATAGTCCTGACTGAAAAAGAGATTGACTGCCATCGCTATAACCGGTCATGTTAGATGGTACGGTCTGGCTTGCATAAACAATTTGTATTCCGATGCGAAGCGCTTCATCGCTTTTAAAGAAATAGGACATACCAAAACCTGTGGTTGTACCGGCCATTGCACCGGTTGTGCTTAATGTCGAAAGTCCTCCGAACGTAAAGTTCAATGATTTCAGACTTTCCTCTTTCGGTTCCATTATTTGCACTTGATTCTCTTTTGGATGTGCATTTTGTTGCAGTGCATCGTGTCGGAGCATGTCCACTTGGAGCGTATCCAGTTGCAGTGCATCAAGATGCAGTACATCGTATTTTTGCGCTTGTTGATCTGTAATTAATTCTTTTATCTTTTCAGTGGTTTTATTTTGTATGTCTTGTATCGCTGAACGCACGGAATCTCTTGCACCATTGTTATTCAAAATAGCCGTCATTACTTCTTCCCGTGATTTTTTAAGAACAGAAGTTATTTCCCTTGTCTGATAATCAGTGAGTCGTAGCTCTTCTTTTAGTTGTTTTGCTTGATCATCAGGAGCCAACCATTGTACTTGTGCCCGCAATAATGAGGGATAGAAAATTGTTATTGCAACTATAAATGCTGAGAGGCAAGTTAAATATTTCTTCATAAAACATCCTTTCCGTTATTGATTAAGCAGAAGTCGACGCAATACCATTTTTATGCTTCCAGTTTACCCGCCCTGCTTTTCCTTTTGGCGGGCTCTATTTAAAATGGTTAGCCCTCGTTAATTGTGACAGCCAACTTATCTACGGTTCCGATTGTTTTCTTTCGTCGGAAAGAATTTGTTCTAAAATCTTTCTCACCCTTTTGTCTGAATGGTATCGAAANNTTCTCTAAAGCTTCAAGCTTGAGCCGAAGATGAATTATGGTTGATGGTTCCATTTTAGAATCCTTAATAATGTTAGCTTATGAATACTAATAGCGCGGGCAAAATAGCTATTACATAGACATTGTCTATATATCGTGAATATTGTCATGAATTATTGACAGCATCAATGCCTGGAATTATATGAATAATAAATTGAATCACATTCCCGGAACGNNGCCATAATCCTCCCGAATCCGGCTTATTTCTGAAGCAACATTAAAATGTTACATTGATTCAAATTTATGTCAATCCATAATGATATGCAAGTGCCCATAAGGGGCATATTTATCTCAAAAACTAAAAAAATAGAAACCGAATTCTCATATAGAATCGAATAAAATTTCAAAATAAAATTTTTGGGAACCTCTTTGCCCTTTCTGTTCCACCTATGTTCAAGTAGAAAGATGTTTGACCCTCTCTGTAAGGCTTAAAAGGTTGAGGCTCATTCGGGCATAGTTCAGATAGGACAAAAGAGATTTATCGAGATGGTAAAACAACTATTTCCGATTTTGCCAGTTCTTCACTGTATATAGGGATTGACTGAGTGGCAGAATGATCTTTGGATTCACCGGATATTCTTTTTACAAACCAGCTTGATCCGCTTGTTTGCCGTGCATCTTACGAATTTGTTTAATTACAGAAAGAGCGAGTCCGAAATAAAAAGCAGAAACAAGAAAAATAATTCCGTAACATGCTATGAAAGTCAACCACATTGATGATCCTCTCAATCTCCATTCTCCTGCGAAATATAAAAAAAGGGGGGCAAAACTGATTGAAACACCGGTTAATGCTTGGACTATCGTGTAAAGAGGAGAATTTATTAGTTTTACCCACTTCGAATCTATAACAACATTAATATTTTCCATTACAACGTTCCTTTTTGTAAAGTGATTGACAAATTTACGCTTGAACAAAATGGTTCCGGGTATTCTCCCGCCTGAGTCGGGCAAGCCCGCAAGCCGCTCATGGACTCGATGGTATTCCCGCGAAGCCGATCATCTTTCGCTTTCAATTACCTGCATCTCCTAAGACGTAAGGAAGTTATTTAGGAAACAAAAAACCTTATTGCAACGAAAGATCAAGAGTAAATGACATTGAATCAAATAATCCTTGCAACGTGTAAGAGCCGGCAATAACCGGCGCCCCCGATGCATCCGTGATAGCTTGGTATAATCCAAAGATTTCTTTTGACTGATGAGGATTTAAGATTAACGGTTGGGATCTAGGAATAGATAGAAGCGGAGGTCCACCCATCAATGTCCGTCCACTATCATTTTTCAGCGACCAATGAAAACTTTCTATTGAAATCATTAATGTTTCCGGTTCCGCTGATTGATTATAAGCGATAAACGACGCACTTAAAGTATCATGAATTCCAAATACATCTCTTGGTATTGCAAACGTGTATTGCATACTGTCGCTGACTTGAATAACACTCAAAGCAGGATTCGTTGCTGATTCAACTGGATTACTGTTTTTTTTGCAGCCATTGATGATGAGTGTAATAAATAAGGCCAAATATAAATATCGCATATCTTCTCCTAAGAGTTTTGCATTTGCTGCCTAACGTAAAGGATTTTATACTTGCCTGTCAAGTGAACGATGCCGAATTTATGTCAGGCTAAGCAAAATCATTTTTAACTAAAATACTTCCTTTGCTATAATAACGATTATGTCTTTTCGACTACCTATATCATTATCAATAAAAAGATAAGGTTGTCCAAAATAGCTTTCAAATGAACATTGCAAGACATAAAGTCACCAACCTCCGGCAAAGCCGGAGGCTTGAAAAGAGTGTGAACCGCTCAAAGCGGTTATAAGTTCTTATTCAAAGATGGTCAATTGATCCAACCGTTTATCCTCTTCCTGTTGTTCACGTATGTATTCTCGTATCGCAGTCACATCCTTTCCGACTGTTGAGACATAGAATCCGCGTGCCCAAAAGTGTTGACCTGCATAGTTCTTTTTCTTACCTCGATAATTCCGTGCAACGTGAATTGCACTCTTTCCTTTGATATATCCTATCACCGCACTCACTGCATACTCCAGAGGAATGCTCACCAACATATGCACGTGATCTGCCAAGAGGCGCCCTTCTTCGATGCGGCTTTCTTTCTGACGGGCAAGTTCGTGGAACACATCTCCAAGATTCCGTCGCAGCTCCGCGAACAACACTTTTTGGCGATATTTGGGAACAAACACATCATGATATTTACATTCATATTTTGTGTGCTGTAAATTGTTTTGCGTCTTCATTTAAGTCTCCTTTATGCTTCAAGCGGTTCACACATAAAGGAGATTCTTATTGTTTCCGTAAAAGTCAAACTTTTGGAGTCCCCCAGCAAAGCTGGGGGTTTTCCTTTTTTAATTAATACTCGACGTATCCTTATGGCAAGTCTCCGGGCAATAGCCGTAATAGCTTTTCTTCTGCTGCCGGTTTGATGCTTGATTCGTTCATACGCTGCTTTCGCATTCGCATCATATCGTATCAACGTCCAACTGCTTTCCACTAAGCGAGTGCGCACTTGATGGTTTCCACATCGTGTAATGTGTCCCAACCGTATTCTCTCTCCGCTTGAATGCTGACATGGCGTTAATCCCAAAAAACTCGCCAATTGTTCCGCACGTCCAAAACGTTCAACATTTTGTAATTCTATCAAAATGGCCATTGCTGTAAATATCCCTATTCCCGGTATCTGGGTCAACAAACCGACACGTTCTTGATAGCTCTGAGTCATTGCAAGTTTCTCGATATCATCTGTTAGGACCTTATACTGTTCTGTCAAATCACGATACATCTTTAGCAGCGCATCCATGCTCGTCTTTTGTGCCGGATATTCCCACGCAAGCGTCTCTATCCAGCGTATATAAACCTCGCTCCAGTGTTCCTTCAGCGTTGTCGGTGCTTGTTTGCCATGAAACAACAGCATCGACTTTATTTGGGCTTGTGTCTGCCGACGATGATCCTCGATCTGGTTCCTTGTTCGTAACAACTGCCGATCTGATCGTTCTTCTGCTGTTAGAACATGAATCCTCTTTAAAAATCCTCTAGAGAGCATCGCCGCTAACTTCCTGCTGTCCCTTCGGTCTGTTTTTACTCTCCCTCCAATTTGAGGTACCAACGACGGCGGCGTTACCATCGAATCAAATCCCGCGTCTACCAAAGCATCGTGTAACCGATATCCCGTTGGCCCAGCCTCATAGACCGTATGAACTTCACTGGCTTCAAATCTTTTCAGCAGTCGAACAAGAGCTTCTGTATCTGCTACTACCACCGCGTGATAGAGCTCTTCGCCTTGACAAAGAATGGTCACCGTCCAGATCTCTTTATGAACGTCCAATCCAACAAAAATTAACTTGCCTTTTGCAAAGCTACTTTCTACCTTTCCCATGGGAAGCCTCCTTGATCGCGTTTACCGGATTATTCCGGTTTTGGGCTTCGAGCCCACATTAGTTATTTGGAACTCCTGTTCCTTTATTATAACTTGCGACGAGGAGGTTTTCCTTTAGTTCTCTCACGTATTTCTTTTTGTTTTCTTCGTACTTTTGTTGCTCTTTCAATATAGGTTCTACTCAGTGTATTTTGGAATAAATGCTTTTTTGCTCAGTTTTAAATCCCTCTTTGCAAAGGGGAGTTGGAAACGTAAAAATGAATCATGCGGAAGCATGATGCTTATTAACCCTTTTTGCAGGGGGATTTTTGATCTTTCATTATCACGCTGAGTAGTAACGAATATTGTATGGTTTTAGACCGCCGGCTTCTTCACTCCCCAACTTCGGCCGCCTCAGGTCTACGGCGAAAATGATACAAAGTTTTTCTTTCAATCACAAAGTTACATTTGCCATGCAGTCCAATCTTTTTTTTGCGGATTTCAATCACAATCCGATCTGCTGTACGTTTCTGCAATTCGGGGGATTATCAGCGGGGAGAATATGTGAAAGCAAATGTACAAATAAGAGAAAATCGTGAAGGTTCGTTCCATATTCTCTCGTTTATTCGACAATGATCTGAGCTACAGCTCTTTCTGCGTGAATCTTTGTGGTATCGAAAAACGGGATGCCTTTGTATGTTTGATCCCGGAGTAGCAAAGGCAGTTCTGTGCCTCCGAGAATCAATCCTTGAATGCTTTCCATTTCAATCAAACGCTCCACTATGTGAAGTATTTGCGCGCATGTTTCAGGAAGGAAAATGCCGTTCACAAGTTCGTTCATATATTTGTCGTGGATAAAAGTCTGTTCTTCCATGTTCGGGACAACCAGCATAATCCCTTCCCGGGAAAATACCTTCGGATAAAAATTTCCCTGCATTGAAAAGCGTGTACCGAACAGTCCGATACGCTGCAGTTTAAGGGCTTTTACGGTTTCGCACGCTGCTTCCACTATGCTGATAAGCGGAATCGGCGACTGCCTGTTTATTTCTTCAAAAACAATGTGCGGTGTATTGGAAGCAAGCAATCCCACGTCTGCACCGGCCAGAGCCAGTTTCTTTACTTCACTCAGCAAATACCCGGTTACTCCGGTTAAATCGTTCGCTCCGATCAAATCCAGCATTTTCTTCATGTCGATGCTGTTGATGATAATATTGGGATAGCTTCCATCTTGTTTCTGCTTACGGTACGATGCAATGATCAGGCGGTAATACTCAATAGTGGATTCCGGCGCTATGCCGCCTATGATTCCGAGTGTTTTCATTTTAAAGTTTCCATTCGTTTTCTATATTCGTTGTCGACCAATACGACGGAGGTTTCTACTTGTCTTTCCGGTATGTTCCAATACTTTTTAAGAAGCTTGTTTTTCTCTTCTTCTGTGGCCAAAGAAAACCCGTGTTTTTGATAAAAAGAGACCGCCCATGATGCGGCTTTCCACGTGCCGATCAATATCGGCTTGTTTGATTTCCGCATAAAATATTCCAGGAGTTCGCCGCCGATGCCTTTGTTCCTTTGATTCGTTCTTACATATGCATGACGAATCAATTGAACGTCCCCCTTATCCTGGATACCCATCACTCCTGTTATTTTATTTTCGACAAACGAGCAATAGAAAAGAACGCCGTCATCGATTTGTTCTCTTAATTCAGTCTTAGGCATATATGGTTCATGCCATCTATCTTCCGGAATAATTCCTTTATAGGCGATCGATGCATCGTTTATTATTTCATAAATAGTATCGAAATCATTTTCAGTTGCCGGGATAATCATGGAAAAACATCCTTTCGATTCTTCCTTTAATCTATTTGTTTTTCAAATACAACACGATCTTTATTCAGACCGGAATAATTTTTCACAACATGAATCCCATTTTCATTCGCCTCGCCGAGCATACTCATGCCGATCTGTTTTGTGTGGAAATTTATGGACTTAAGATTGGTGGGCGTCGTAATGGCTTTAAGCTTATGAATATTGCGTGATCTTGCGATTTCTGTGAAGCGGTCATAAAGCATTTTGCCCAGTCCCTGTCGTTGATATTTTTCCCTTACGCCGAGCAAATGGACATACGCCGCATTCTCAGTCTGCGAGAAAAACCCGAAGAGATAAGCGGCAACGATCCCCTTATCTTTGATAACATATGCAGTGTTTCCGAATTCATAAACTAAAAACGGCTGATGCAAATGCAAAGTTCTGTCGCTTCCCCAAAAATCTGAAATGTCCCTGACAATTTCATTAAAGTCTTCGATTGTACAATTCTCGATATTCATTGTATTTATGACATTTCATTATTTGATTGTTTGTCTTTTTCAGCATTTCACCTGTGTAGCCGAGACCGGCGTTGCCCCTATGGGGTGNNCCCGCCAAAAAGACGGCGGGTAAACAAGCTGTCGCGGCTACAATATAGTTAATTGTTACCTTATCCTTAAATGATCCTTTTAAGCTGGGGCCACATCCGGTCAAGCGGCGCCTTCGGTTCCTTGCACAAATAGATCTCTGCATCATAAGCGTATGGATTTTTAAAAAGAGAGATATGCCGTACACTGCCGAAGAATTGTCCAAGGAAATGCTCGTCATATCCGACCGCAAGAACCACTTCGCCGGAATAATTGCGGGTTCCCCACATCCAATAGTTATTCCTCGGACAGATTGCATCCGGCAAGCCGTGACCTGGCCCGAAGTGATCTATTGCGCCTGCTATGCCGTACCATGAAGCAAGGATGGCGCACTTTTCCTTTTCATTCTGAGGCAGCACATGATACGCGCTTGCGACAGAGTCCGTCAATTCTTCCCAGCCCATCCTGTATACGAAGTGGATCGGCAATACATCCCCCTCGCCTTTTTCCATTCTAATCAAATTCCAAAGACCGAGAGTTTTAGCGTATGTAACAAATTGTTTCACCGGCAATATCGGAACCGCAAGAGGCATAAGCAGCGTGCCGGAAATGATCATTGTCGAGGCTATTGCCCGCTTGGGCCATCGAATAAGATGCTTTTGCGAGAACCGTTCAATCGCAACCGCGCCGGAACTCAGCAGGAGAGGAAAAACCGGAAGCACATAATACATCTTGGAATTCTGGAACATATAAACGAGGAGAAAGATAACCGCCGTCCAGCCGAGAAAACGGTATTCTTTCGTTTCCTTGCTGAAAAGCAGGTAAGTCAATCCGCACAGCCACAACGGGAGTGCGAATGGATTCAAGCCGATGATCAACTGCGACAAGAATGCAAGAGGCGACAAAGAAAGATTCTTATACTCGGCCGCATTACGCATAAATTCGAGTGTAGGCCAGCCGTGATCGACCTGCCACATCACGTGAGGCAAAAATATTATGAGACCAATGACAGCGCCGGCATACATCCAGAACGATTTCAAGACCTTCCATCGCTTGGTTATGATGTGAGAAAGCAGTAGCGAAAATCCAAGTACGAGAAACGTATACTTATTTAAAAGTCCGACTCCGAAAAGAACACCCAGCGTAATCCACTTTTGCGGAGAAGGTGCCTCGATCGTTTTCGCAAACAGATAAATAAACATCGTGCAGAGCATAATATCGACCGGATTCATCGAGAAAAAGCTGCTGATGGCAGGGAAAGCTATTGCGAAGCATATCGACAATGCGGCAAGCGCCTGGGATAACTTGCCGCCCCCCTGTATGTGAGAAATTTTTGCCGAGAGCAGGACAGTCATGGCGCCGGCAAGTCCGGATAAAAATCTAAGGCCAAAGGCTGTCTCACCGAAAATCTGAGTTCCGACGAACGTCAATAAAGCAACCAAAGGAGGATGGTCCACATATCCCCAGGCCAGATGCTTGCTGCATGCAAAATAGTAAAGTTCATCGCCGTAAAATCCGTATTGTCCCGAGGTGACAAGCGTCAACAGAAGAAAACCAGCCGCTGAAACGTTTGGAATCGTAATTCTATGCCGGAGAGACTCTTGCAGATTGCCGTCGCTTATTTCCATTCCAAAGACCTGTTCATTCCGCCTATTGCACACATTCCTTCCGATGCACTTAATATTTCATAAAGACCATTTAACGGCCGGAGACATGATTTTTAACTTGTGCTTATATTCGATGATACGCCTTATTGGGCATTTTTGTTGCGAGAGCCGCCTATTTAATTTTGATCTGAGACCCGGTATCGACTCCCCAATTCTTGTTGGGCTCAGGCCCCATCTCAAAAACGAGCTCTCCGCCCTTCACTAAATCGCTGTGAAGTAAAATAGGTCTGTTCAAAAATTGCCCGTTGAGCTTCGCAGATTGAATGTAAATGTTCTTTTCGGAATTGTTGATCGTTCTGATCGTGAATGTTTTTCCCTTATAATATTCAGGATCAAGATGGATTATCGTTTTATTGAACAACGGGCTGCTTAAATCATAAAATGGCTCCACAGAGCAGCCGCCGTCCATTTCAAAGAGTCCCATCGAAAGCAAAACAAAATAGGCGCTGAGCTGGCCTTCATCTTCTTCACCAACCCAGCCCGTATACGGGGAAGTATCATAAAAGTTATCCAGCACGTACCTTGAATATTTTTGAGTCAGCCACGGCTTGCCGGAATAATTAAAGAGAAACGGCGACTCAAGACTCGGCTCATTTCCAAGGTCGAAATATTTCTTCTGGAATCCTTCTTCAAGCCGTGCATTAAACTTGTCTTGACCCATCAAATGGATCATTCCTGCCGGATCATGCGGAACAAAGAAAGAATAAATCCATGCAGTGCCTTCCATAAAGCCGGGACCGTTCCAGCCGCCTTGAGTGCCGAATGCAAAGAGATCGAAAGGTTCGACCCAATGACCGTCTTTGTGTTTTCTTCTTACAAACCCGCTCGATGAATCGAATACATTGCGATAGTTTTGCGACCGGTCGTTAAAATATTTATAATCAGCGGTTTTGTCCAGTGCCAAAGCAAATTGCCCGGCACACCAATCATCATAAGCATATTCCATCGTATTGGATACCGGACCGTCCTCATCGGGCACATAACCATAATCCATATAAACTTTCATTTGACGATTGCCGGCGAAACCGCCGCATGGATAAGCAATTCCCTGCGTCGTGAGATCATGCTTTATGGCTTTGAATGCTTTTTCAACATCAAAATCTCTTATGCCTTTTTGATAACTGCTGATGATAAGCGAATTATGATGCTGGGATCCCATGATGGGAGCGTATTTCAGGCCGGTCGGCGCTTCGGGAATCCAGCCGCCCTTATCGGCTAATTCAAGCCATGCCTTCGCCCATGAGCTTGCAAACTTAGGAGTAAGGAGCGTCCACAAAGGCGCCAGATCCCATTGCCCGCCCCAAAATCCGTCGGCGCTGTAGACGGCATCGACATTTTGAGTAAGCGTTTGAATTCTTCCGCACATGTCCGGGTACTGCCCGTTGATGTCATTGAAAATACTTTTGCCGGTAAAAGCACGATATAAACAGGTATAGAATTTTTCTTTGTTTGTTTCGCTGCTGTCCGAAATTTCGACTTTACCGAGCACATCGTTCCATATCTTTTGCGCATTTTTTACAACGGCATCAAAATTCCAACCGAACGGTTTTATCTCGGTTTCAAGATTTTGCCTTGCATTTTCTATGCTGACAAATGAGATTCCTGTTCTCACAAAAATTTGTTCATCTTTTGTCGTTTCAAAATTAAGAATAATTCCGCAGCTGCCCGAATCCTTCAACTCATTGACATCAGCGATAAATTGCCGCGGTTTCTGCCATTCCGTACCGTAGATATTTTGCAGTACCTTTTTATCATCTGTTCTCCAGGCGTCCATCGAACTGGACGGCTTGCTGAGTTCAATAACATAATAAACCGTGTAGATGCCGGCATACTGGTTGGATTGTCTGACATAACCTTCAATTTCATTAGGACCGATTTTTTTTGTATATGATTCAATTATTTTGCAGTATTCCTCGGTGGGAAAATTGTTATTCATAATAAGATGCGCTTGATGAGATTCCGGATATGTCAGCCGCATCATGCCGCAGCGCAGTGTAGAAGTGAGTTCAACCCGTATATCATAGTCTAACAGTTTAACCGTGTAATAACCGGGACTTCCTTTCTCGGTTTCCTTCTTAAAACGCGACCGGCAGCCGGCCGTCCACATACCGCCAAAAGGACCGTCGGGTTCGCCTGGAAAAACTTTTACAAAGTCCGGATAGAGATCTAATTTTCCGGTTACGGGCATCAGGCTGACGCCGCTTAAGCTCATTGCATGCAAGTGGCTGAATCCCGAAATACTGCTGACGGTATATTCGTAGCCTCCGTTCCATACATTGTTCTGATTATCGGGACTGAGTTTTACCATTCCAAAAGGCAATGTTGCACCGGGGAAGAGCATCCAGCGTGAATTGGATGTGCCGATGAAAACATTGACATAGTCGGCGGGCGTATTCTTTTGCTGGGCATTGAGAATCAATGCCAATGAGAGAAATATAAACGCAACAATTGTTTTCATTCTATTTCTTCGCGATTGTTTATACTATTCCGCGCGACCTAGCTTCTTCAAGAATTTCGACCGTAGCCGTAGCTCCTATTCGCGTAACACCAAGCGAACGTACGCGCAGCAAATCATCCAGGGTGCGGACACCCCCGGCGGCTTTTATTTGAACATTCCGGGAGCTTTTTTCATGCATGAGTTTCAGATGCTCGTCGGTTGCGCCTTTGTATGCATACATTCCATTCGGCTGTTTGACAAAGCCGTAACCGGTGGATGTTTTTACAAATGCCACCGAGTGCGCAGAGCATATTTCACAAAGCCTGCTTATCTGATCAAGGGTTAGATAATCGTTCTCGAAAATGACCTTGAGAATTCCGTGTTTCGCTGTCACAGCATTATTCACCTGTTGTATTTCATCCGAGACATACTTCCAATCCCCGCCCAATACTTTTCCGATATTGACAACCATATCGATTTCGGTCGCACCAAGTTCAAGAGCTTCTTCTGTTTCTTTCAATTTCATTTTTGTCGTGCTGTTGCCGTGCGGAAATGTCACAACGGAACAAATTCCCACATCGGTTCCTGCAAGATATCGAACGCACATCTCAATGGCATACGGTTTTATACATACGGTTGCAACATCGTATTTCTTTGCTGTCTCGCATCCCTTCAAGATGTCCGCATCGGTCATTGTGGGATGAAGCAGTGAATGATCGATCATTTTGGAAAGCGTTCGAAGCGTTATTTCCTGATTCATAGTAATTCCTCTTTCATTTGCTCGATTTCTTAGTCATGATCTGTTCCTGAAATGTTAATAGTTTTTGAATCCAGAGCTTTTTTGAAGAACAAAATATTGGGGAAGCGCGCTTTTAACTGTTCTATCTTTGCCGGCCATTCCTCAATATTACGCTGAGGAATGTGCATGACGATGATATACTTCGGATGCAGTGTCTCGACAAGATAGTCTATATCCGATGCCCCGGATTCAAAAAGCTCATAATAGAGAAAGGCTACATCTATAGTATCCGTCCATTTGCCGTTTTTTGCACAATAGTCCCGCAGAGCATTGATCTTGATATCGCCGGAATGAAATATCCTTATGCCGTCCATCGCAAACAGGAAACCGACATTATCCATATTTTCTTCAACATCGACGCTGTCCATGTAAAAGGACAGGTGTTTAAGTCCGAATGCTTTCACCGGGATCATATCGATGATCCTTGAGATGCTATGGTTAACCTCCGGAGTTAATTTATGAAATTGTTTTTTGAATCGAGCGAAGCCGAAACAATTACCGTCAATAAAAACGATAGAAGGCTTGCTGGCAACGAAGAGGACGTCCTTATGTTTTGAAAGATATTCATTGATAAGGACAGGATCACAATGATCTTTATGGTAATGGGTAAGAAGGAATAATTTAATATTATCAAACGGAGCCGTGCCATCCATGATTTCGTTTGTAACTTCCTTCGGAGGAACGGAGAAGAGACCGTACCCTTCGCTATACAATGCGTCGATTAAAACTTTTTGAGTCGAAGATGCTAATAAAAATCCTTCATTAGAGATATTGGTGATTTGCAGATCATGACGGGATATTTGCGCATAGCCCGAAGATGAGCGGCATATCATCAAACACGATACAATGACAATATATTTTTTCATAGAAATCAAACTTCATTCAAAGTTTTTCAAAAGAAATAGAATCCTCTCATTCTTTCTTGTCCGGCGACTGCGGCCATTCAACCGGTGCTCCTAAGGAAATAATACAAACTCTTGTATAAGTATCCAAAATGCCGCAAATATTTTTAAAATGCTCCCGTGTATGACGTCGGTAATAAAAACCGTGCCATATCCCAATGCCCGCACCGCGAGCATCAAGTATCCCGCAACCGATGGCCGGAGTCTTAATGTCCGGACGGCGCAGCCGTGATGAGTTTCTGAAATTCCGGATCGCCGGTCAGGGAATTCAGTTCGGTCATCTGCTTTAACAGATCGGACAGCGCTTGCGCACTCAGACCGGTCTCGCATGCCCGCCTGAGCTCGTGAATCGATTCTTCTTTGTCGCCCATGCGGATGAGA
The DNA here is from genome assembly GCA_003162695.1 of Ignavibacteriota bacterium. Classification (GTDB taxonomy): domain Bacteria; phylum Bacteroidota; class Ignavibacteria; order UBA10030; family UBA10030; genus Fen-1254. The sequence continues at coordinate 112,589 of PMML01000029.1, forward strand.
CATCGGGCTAGAGAAAGATGATGCCCGTAAATTTCAGGCTGTGCTTCGGCGGCAAACTCGTAAAAAATTTTGGCGATTTCAAAATCATTTGAATCCATATCAAATTGAGCCGTTTCCGCCAGGTAGATGGTGACAACGCTATGAACCCGTTCAAGAACCCGGCGCCTCTCCGGCCTGTTTTCAGCTTCCATATCTTTTTGCAGTTGTTGAATTGCATCCCGCGCTTGAGATCGTAAATCGCCGAACGTAAAACCGCCTTCATCGTAGTTATTCAATTGTTCTCCGGTCAGCCATTTGGGTTTCGGCTTTTGCATGAACTGCAGCATACTCAGTATTTTATTTTGTAACTTGATCTGCTCATCGAGATCTTTTTCCTCTTGTTCCTGTCCTTCTCTTACTTTGACATCATTCTCGAGAATAGCCGTACGCGCGTCGATTTTTTTTGTATCTATAAGTCCTTGAAAAATGTCCGAGACTTCGCGGTAATTCTGCCACGCATAATAAGCACTGCCGGAATCCTCCAATGTCTGTGCCCTCCTCAATGCGAGATCTATTTCCGTTGTGATAAATTTTTCATCGCGAGGCTGCCGGCCATTCTTCATAGCTGCAAGGCGCATCCATGCGAAAGCTTCCTGCCAAACATCTTTGGGTGCCCATCCATGGGAGCCGTTAAAACGCCTCAGGAAATGCGAAATTCCTAAGTTACCAAGCGTCTTTTCAAGTTTTATTATTTCGTCATAATTGAAATCCGACATCCCCGCTGTTAAAAAAACCGCGAATCGATCTTTAGCAGATGGAGGTGAGTACGGTGAAAATCCTGCGCTGTTGAGCAGTATGCCCTGTACGCACGCGCATTCCTGCGCTAACAGCGCCGCCATTCTTGCTCCGCCTGAAAAACCGGCGAAGTACACACAATCGTTATCAACTGCCAATCTTGCATGCGTGTCGTCCCACATTGCCTGGCCGGCTTTTTGCTGCAAGTCTATGGGACCGTTGCGGGAATTGTTCGAGGCAGCGATAATAAATCCATAACGCTCTGCAGCCTCTTTCATCAATTCGACCGGGATGCTGCCGTGTGCAGCGGGATCGAAGACGTACACGATTGGCCACTTTTTATCAGGTTCATAGTGTAAAGGAATATAAAGAGCATAACTCTGTTCTGGGTTCTGTGTGCATTTTACTGAAAGAATAATTTCGCCGCTGTGTAAATCTTTTGCTGTGTCCTTAGAAAAACTGCCCGCGGAATCGAACGACCGGTCTTCTCCATTGCGAGAAATCAGCGTATGTACGGCACCGGCCTGAAACAGGAAAAGCAGGAAAACGGCAGAAAAAGGATTGATTTTACAAACCATGGATTTATAAACAATCATGGACATTTTCTCTTCATAATTTTTTTGACTTAATATCGCCCGGCAGCCTGTTCTGTGACAATACAACATAAGCCCGGAAGGTATCCCTTTTCGAAAAATCAACGGAAATATTTTAACATCGATGGATAGGTACGCTTTTTCTCATTCAGAAGCAATGGAGAATCAATGCGCTGAACCCCGAAAAAGACGCTGCGGGCAGTTATTTCAGGAGAGATTCTATCTTCCGGGCAAGATCAAAATCCTTGACAGTAAGCCCACCCTCGCTGTGTGTCGAAAGAGTAAGCGTCACCCTGTTCCACCGGATATCTATATCGGGATGATGATTGACTTTTTCGGCAAGCAGGGCGATGGAATTCACGAATGCGATGGCGCGAATAAAGTCGGGAAATTCAAAATCCTTTCTGATTTCCTTATTCTTCTCCGTCCATCCGCTTACATTTTTCAGCGCCCGATGAATGTCAGATTTATTCAGAACCGGCATAATCGTTTCTTCTTATTCTCTATAAATGGAACAATCGTGCGAATGAAAACGCTCCCGGCGGTTTATAAAAAAAGCCCCAACATCCTTCGATGTTGAGGCTTTTTATCAAGTGTAGACTCTTCAGAAATCAGAATTATTCATTCAGAACTTTTCATTCTGCATTCTTAATTCTTCATTCTGAATTCTTTAATACATGTCTCCGCCCATTCCGCCCATACCGCCGGGAGGCATTGAAGGAGCCGAATCTTTCTTCTCGGGCTTCTCAACGATCGTGGCTTCCGTGGTCAGTAAAAGACCGGCGACACTTGCTGCGTTTTGGATGGCAATGCGAGCTACTTTGGTCGGATCGACAACACCGGCCTTTAAAAGGTTCTCGTATTTTTCCGTCTGCGCATTAAAACCATAGTCGTCTTTTCCGTTTCTTACTTCGTTCACAACCACCGCTCCGTCGAAGCCGGCATTTGTCGCAATCTGGCGCAGCGGCTCTTCGAGCGCGCGGCGAATGATATTGACGCCTGTCTTTTGATCGATGTGATCGACTTTGATTTCATCCAGTTTCTTGATAATGCGGATGAATGCAACGCCGCCGCCCGGAATAATTCCTTCTTCCACGGCTGCACGGGTCGCATGCAATGCATCTTCAACACGGGCTTTCTTTTCTTTCATTTCAACTTCCGTCGAAGCGCCGATCTTCAATACCGCGACACCGCCGGAAAGCTTTGCAAGACGTTCCTGCAGTTTTTCCTTGTCGTAGTCCGAAGTGGTTTTTTCGACCTGTTGTTTGATTTCATTGATGCGCTTTTTGATATCTTCCTTCTTGCCTGCACCTTGAACGATGGTGGTGTTATCTTTATCGATCGTAATGCGTTCGGCAGTGCCGAGATACGCAAGCGTGGCGTTTTCCAGTTTGTATCCTTTTTCTTCGGAGATGACCTGTCCGCCTGTGAGGATCGCAATATCTTCAAGCATTGCCTTGCGGCGGTCGCCGAAGCCGGGAGCCTTTACGGCCGACACGCGCAGTGTTCCGCGCAGTTTATTAACCACAAGCGTTGCAAGCGCTTCGCCTTCAAGCTCTTCCGCAATGATGAGAAGCGATTTGCCGGCTTGTGCAATTTTCTCGAGAATCGGAAGAAGATCTTTCATAGCGCTGATCTTCTTGTCGTGAATGAGGATGTACGGAGTTTCCAGTACCGATTCCATACGTTCTGCATCCGTGACAAAATACGGGGACAGATAACCGCGGTCGAACTGCATGCCTTCCACGACTTCCAGAGTGGTCTCAGTGCCCTTCGCTTCTTCAACCGTAATGACTCCGTCTTTTCCGACTTTGTCCATCGCATCGGCAATGAGATCGCCGATAGCGCGGTCGTTGTTCGCTGAGATCATGCCGACCTGAGCGATTTTTTCCTTATCAGAGCCGACTTCCTGATGAAGTTCTACCAATCCTTCGACGACTTTTTTCACTGCGAGATCGATACCGCGTTTCAAATCCATCGGATTTGCACCTGCGGTCACATTCTTCAATCCTTCGCGGACAATCGCCTGCGCAAGAATCGTGGCTGTGGTCGTTCCATCACCGGCAACATCGGATGTCTTCGATGCAACTTCGCGCACCATCTGTGCTCCCATGTTCTCGATCGGATCCGACAGTTCCACTTCCTTCGCAACGGTCACGCCGTCCTTTGTTATGGTCGGTGCGCCGAACTTTTTATCGATCACCACGTTGCGTCCCTTGGGACCGAGCGTCACCTTTACCGCGTTCGCAAGTTGATCGACGCCGCGCTTTAACGCTGCACGCGCATCAACATCGTAATTTATAATCTTTGCTGACATAGAATTTCTCCTTTTTTTCCTTACTTAGACATGATTGCAAACACGTCGCTCTCGCGCATAATCAAGAGCTCTTCGTTATCTACAGTGACTTCTGTACCGGAGTACTTTCCGTACAATACTTTATCGCCGGTCTTTATTGCCGGTGCGATAAGCTTTCCTTCATCAGAGATTCGACCCGGACCCGCTGCAATAACTTCGCCCCATACGGGCTTTTCTTTTGCAGTATCGGGAACGATGATGCCGCCTTTGGTCATCTCTTCCGCCTTCGACGGCCGGACGATAATACGATCCGCCAATGGTTTAAGAGCCATAATAATTCCTCCATTATATTGTTATTGGATGTTGATGTTTAATAAAAAACCATATTAGCACTCTTCATGAACGAGTGCTAATATATAGAGAGAAGACGTTTATGTCAAGAAAATTGATAATTATGCTTAAAAATTAATGATTTTTATGCCATAATGGCAATATGCCGGCCATTATAGCATGTTGAAGAGATGAAATTTGATTAAAAAAAATTCCATGATGTGTCTAATGTGTCGATTCATTGTCAGAGGCAAGAAATTTTCAGTTATTCAATTGCTTGACCGTGTCAAAAAAATAGAGGTAAACCTTCTTACCGACATCGCTACAGTGATCGGCGTTGGCGTTAAAATTCCCATGGTTGTCCCCGATCTTTCCCTTGATGCATGTTATAATTACGGATTGACTTCGACGGATAAAATAAATTCTGGTAATATTTATAACCGCGTCATTGCAGTGTACCTCGGACTTGCATTTTACTCGTTGTCGAAATCATAGAAAAAAGGAGGCCGAAGGCCTCCTTTTTTATTTTATCCTCTTGCTACTTTCGGAAAGTTCTCACGAATACTCCGGTCAATTTGAAGCCTGCCTTTATCCTGGCGCCGAATTTCTTTCCGTACAGAAAAATCAGCGCACTCGCTAATCCTTCATAGACTTTCTTCGAATGCGGGTGCCACCACATATTCTTCTGNNATTCCCGATTCTTTCCATCCTCCCCAAGGAGTTTCCGCGAGACCATGACTCATCAGGTGGTCGTTGATCATGACAGATCCCGCTTCCAGTTTCGCCGCTATGCTGCGGCCTTTGCTCCGATCGCGCGTCCAGACCGAAGCAGTCAATCCAAGCTTCGACGCATTCGCGCGTGCGATTGCTTCGTCGATGCTGTCGACTTTTTTAACCGCAAGAACGGGACCGAATATTTCTTCTGTCATGACCTTCATATCATCATTGACGTTTTCCAGAATGGCCGGCGCTATGAAAAGTCCTTTGCCTTTCAACTTCTTTGGTACGGCCGGAAATGCCGCCGCTCCTTTGCGAATTGCATCGTCGACCAATGCCAGGACTTTTCTATACTGCTCGTGAGTAGTCATCGATCCGATCTCGGCATCCGGATCGCTTCCATATTTCAGCCCGCTCATTTTATTTTTCAGAATTGAAATAAATTCGTCATACACTTTTTCTTCTACAAAAACACGTTCTACTGCCGCACATGACTGTCCGGCATTTGACATTCCCGCCCAGACGGCTCCGCTTGCCGCACGGTATAAATTTGCATCCGCGCAGACGATCATAGCATCGTTGCCGCCGAGTTCCAGAGAAACCGGCACAAGGCGTTCCGCTGCTTTCGCCATGAGTTCTTTGCCGACTGCCACCGATCCGGTAAAGAACAATTTATTAATGCCCGATTCCAAAAAAGCGCCGCCTGCAATTTTTCCCGGAAGATTGACCAAAGAAAACAATCCCGAAGGAAGATCAGCCGATTCCACGCATTCCGCAATCATTTTGCCGACTTCCAGAGTATGCGACGAAACTTTGAGCACAATTCCATTTCCGGCAATCAGCGCCATAGCAATTTCGTGAAATGGAATGGCAAAGGGATAATTCCATGGACTGATGATTCCCACAACACCGACCGGCACACGATCTACATACGAGCGTTTATTAATCGTCAAAATGCTTCCGCCGCCGAGTTTTTTTCTCTTTAATATTTTTTCGGCATGCGATGCATAATAGGTCAGCGCCATCGGCACGGCGAGAACTTCCGTGCTGAGCGCATCCATTTTTGTTTTGCCCGTGTCGTTGGATATGATCTCCGCAATATGGTCTGCATGCTCCACGATATAATCGCGGATTTTCAGCAAATGCCGTGCACGTTCGCGATAGTTCAAAGAAGCCCATACCGATTGAGCAATCTTTGCGCGAACGACAGCATGTTCCAGTTCATCGACCGTCTGTTCCGGCGTTTTGCCGATCACTTCACCCGTTGCGGGATTCGTGGAGATCGTTGTTCTTTTCTTTGCCATATTTTTACCCGTTCAATGTGCCCGCCTGCGTGACTGCCAACCCGCTGCGCATTTTGGCGGGCGTCTGCAGTCGGGCAGGCTTCGGTTCAACGTTCTGCCGTGCTGCAGTTCAACGTTTAATAGTTGTTTAGTTCTTCAGTTATCTGTTCACCATTTACCATTCACCATTTACCATTCACTGTTTTTCAGTCTTTCTTCCTTCCCATGTTTTCATGCTGCCGGTGACTCCCATGACGATTAAAAATTTCTGAAACCAAGAGTCGGGCATAAGCGCGCGCCAGCGGAGATTCATATTGATTGTTCGCGGGCGCTTGGGAGAATATTTCTCTTTTTTCAAAGCGGATTCTACGATTGCTTTGGCAATAACATCGTGATTTTTCACCGTCGGAACGATCCACCTGCCGGGTATGCCGAGTTTTGCACCCTCGAACATTCCCGTGGCGATATATCCCGGATGGATCGAAGAAAATTTTACTCCCTTCTTGCCGCGGCTCAGCGCCTCGAAGCGCATCGATTCGGTCAATCCCCAGACTCCCCATTTCGTTGCGCAATAAACTGCAAGATTCGGAACACCGATCGTTCCGGCCGCGGAAGAAATATTTACGATGAAACCGCAGTCGCGTTCATACATTTCCGGCAGGATTTCATACATCGTATACAGAAGCGCATTCAGATTGACATCGATCGTTTTCTCCCAGTTCTCCACCGGACGTTCCAAAAAATCCCCGCCCGAGACATAACCTGCATTATTGACGAGAATATCGATGCGGCCCATTTCTTTACGCGCCGTCTTTACAAGCGCCCCGATTTTTATTTTATCGGTAACATCGCATGGATGAACGAATACTTTACCGAAAACGGCCAATTCCTCTTTTGCTTTTTTAAGCGCAGGCCGATTGAGATCCCATATCGTGACAACAGCTCCCTCCTGCAAAAGCCGTTTGCACGTTGCAAGACCGATTCCCATTGCGCCGCCCGTAACAACTGCATTTTTTCCTTTTAGATCCATGAGTGCCTCCCGATTATGATTGTCTATAAAAAAAGACCTCTCTCTGCCTCTTGTGAATAACACAAAATAAGACAATGAGAAGTCTTTTCAAAATAGAAACAGATTGAAATCGGTTCTTTTATGGAAACAATCCTTCGACCGACAAATACCGCTCGCCCGTATCGTAGCAGAATGTCAAAATTCGCCCTCCTTTGGGCAATTCCGGGATTTTCTTTGCAACTGCCGCAAGCGCGGCGCCGGTGGAAATTCCGACCAAAATGCCTTCCTCACGTGCACAGCGGAGAGCATATTCGAACGCTTCTTCCTTTGTGATTTGGACAGTCCCGTCGAGAAGATCGGTGTGAAGATTTTTAGGAATGAACCCTGCACCCAGTCCCTGCAGCGGATGCGGTCCCGGCTTGCCTCCGCTGATCACGGGAGAGGCGGCTGGTTCTACGGCAAAGACTTTTAATTTCGGGAATTTCTTTTTCAGAACTTCCGCGCAGCCGGTAATATGCCCGCCTGTGCCGACACCTGTAATGAGCATATCAAATCCTTCGGGAAAATCCTTTAGAATCTCTTGTGCTGTCGCTGTGCGGTGAATTTCGATGTTCGCTTCATTTTCGAATTGCTGCGGCATCCATGCATGCGGCGTTTGAGATACAAGCCCCTGCGCACGTTCGATAGCGCCCTTCATACCTTTTTCCCGCGGCGTCAATTCAAGCTCCGCACCGTACGCTTTCAGCAGCCTGCGGCGTTCGAGGGACATCGATTCCGGCATCACAATAATTAATTTGTATCCTTTTACGGCCGCCGCTATTGCCAGACCGATGCCCGTATTCCCGGAGGTCGGTTCGATGATGACGCTTTCTTTTTTCAAAATTCCGCGCCGTTCCGCATCTTCGATCATCGACAGTCCGATGCGGTCTTTGATGCTTCCTCCGGGATTGGACCGCTCCAGTTTTATCCAGACTTCCGTACCGCCGAACAGTTTTTGAATTCGGACATGCGGAGTATTGCCGATGGTACCGAGAATATTCAAAGCTTTCATACAATCACCCTCTCTTGTTATTAAATAAAGAAATTGATTATTCCATCCCGCTCGTCCCTGTTTTGCACGATTGTTTTTTGTTCCTGATAGACGATGGAATACGGTGCGACAGAATGAGTGAGCCACACATTGCCGCCGATAACACTGTGATGTCCGACGACCGTTTCCCCGCCCAGAATAACCGACTGTGCATAGATAACGACGTTGTTTTCTATGGTCGGGTGCCGTTTCGATTTTGCCATATCTTTTGCAACGCTCAGCGCTCCGAGCGTTACGCCCTGATAAATTTTTACATTTTCGCCGATGATGGTCGATTCGCCGATAACGATTCCCGTTCCGTGATCTATGGCAAACGAAAGGCCGATCTGTGCTCCCGGATGAATATCGATCCCGGTTTTCTCATGCGCATATTCGGTTAAAAGCCGGGGAAAAATCGGCACATGCGCAGAATAAAATTCATGCGCAAAGCGATAGATTGCGATTGCTAAAAATCCGGGATAGGCCAGAATCACTTCGTCCGTGCTTTCTGCCGCCGGATCGCCGCTCATAATCGCCTCTGCATCGAGCCAGAGTTTTTTATAGATATCCGGCAAAACCGCAATAAAGCGATTCGCAATTTCTTCGATGTTCGCGTTCGCATCACGTACAAGCGGAGTCAGCAGCTGCTTGAGATCGCGCTCCAGCAGAACGAGCCGCGACGATATTTCTTCTGCAGTCGAATATCCTTCTTTACGGAAATGCGGAAAAAGAATTCCAAGAAGATTTTCTACGAAGAACTGCGTTTGACTTTTTAATTCGATATCAACAAGGGGATGATCGTGCTGTTTCCTCAATTCCTGCGAAAAACCATCGAGGATCGGCTTTAGATTGATCAATTTATTGTCCATAGGATTGTCCAAGTTTTTACTCTCTTTCTATAACAATAGTTTTTGCAACAATGTTGCAGCATTTATCAAAACAATAATTTTTTTTATAAAAATGGAGGATGTGCCGGAATATAGCTCGTCAACACGCAGCGGTACAACAGCAGCGCAGCGTAATTCCTTCGAGCCGGGAAGGATCGAAATATACTAACTTCAAAATCATAGTAAAATCTACCATATCCGGCGGCAAATGTCAAGTTAAAGAACGTCAGATGGAGCCCATCTAAAAGATGGACTCCATCTATGGGGAAGAGAGAATGCTTGAGGGTAAATAGCAAATAGATGGCGGAGCGACTGAGTAACTAAATAAACTTAAACATTGAACTATTTAACAAGTTCCACATAGATAATCGGGAATGTCAGAGGAAAGACAAATGGCGTCCAGCGTCCAGCGCCCTTATGATCGGTCATGATATTAATCCCGAATCCGGTTCCGAGTCCAACAAGTTCACTTGCAAGAATTCCCCAATAAGATATTTCAGGATTTTCATTTTTCGCAATTCTATAGATACCATAAGGATATCCAATTAAATAACCAGCGCTTGCACCATATACGAATGCACCCAAGCCACTCCATGAATCGCCTTGTCCATAGATCTTGCCCGCAATAAAACCAAGCGAAAAAGAGGCACCGGATCCTATTAATGCACCCAGGCTGATCTCCTTAACAATTGCTACCACCCTTGAAGAACTTCTTTTCACAATCTGCTCGTTGAAAACCACAGACCTTGTGCTGTCATTCACAGAGTCTGCAGAGGCAAGGAATCCATAGCTCATACGATGTTCGCTGGAAAAGGAAAAACGATAATAATTTTCTTGAGAATAAGTTTTTGTATACATACCCAAGAAAATTAGGATCAGTAAACGTAACAGATTTTTCACTTTGCGATTTCCTTTCGCTTGGATGAGGAAGATGAATTGTGTTGTTTATGAATCAGCGCGATGAGAGATTGAGATAGTTATTGCGCATCGGAAAGATACCTTAAGAGATGGGAATTGTCAAGGGAATGGAACGTAAGCAGTGAAAAGTGAATAGAAAACTGTATAACCGAAGAACTGAATAAGTAAACAACTGAATAACCAATTAATATTGAACGCTGGACCGCAAAACTTCTGCACATTTTTTTACCCTCCATTGCATCGCCGCGCATTTCTTTTTATCTTATTTATAATATGAAAGCGAAGCTTTTACTCGAAAACGGCACGGTCTTTACGGGAACATCGTTCGGCGCACAAGGCGAAACGACCGGCGAAGTGGTTTTCAATACCAGCATGACCGGATACCAGGAAATTCTTACCGACCCTTCCTATGCAGGACAGATCGTTACAATGACCTATCCGCTCATCGGCAATTACGGCGTCAATCCGGACGACATGGAATCCGTAAAACCGCAGACAGCCGGGTTCGTTGTCAAGGAATACAGCGCCTTTCCGAGCAATTTCCGTTCTGTCGAAAGTCTCGGCGACTGGCTTAAAAAAAATGCCATCATCGGCATAGAAGGTATCGATACACGGATGCTGACAAAAATTCTGCGCTCTTCCGGCGCCATGCGCGGCATCATTTCTACGGAAGCGCTGGACGACGAGACGCTGCTTGAAAAAGTCCGGAAGTCCCCCGAAATGACCGGATGGGATCTGGCAAAGCAGGTAACGACAAAAGAAGTTTACAAATGGAACAGCATCGATAAAACTCCGTTCGCACTGAAACTGCAAAAAATTCCGGGCGAAAAACGGTGGAAGGTCGCTGTTTATGATTACGGCGTTAAATACAATATATTGCGCAGGCTGACAGCATACGGCTGCGATCTTACAGTCCTGCCGGCAAGCTTTCCGGCGGAGAAACTTTTGGAGATGCAGCCGGACGGAATTTTTCTTTCCAACGGTCCGGGCGATCCGGCGGC
>PMML01000075.1:0-64233 GCA_003162695.1 Ignavibacteriota bacterium
GGGAATACTACTGGCCTTCGACAACAATGGTGGGAGATTTGGTTAAGAGCAGGTGATGATGAGTCGCATTCTTATATATTTGAGACTTTTAAACAAATTTCTCAAGTTCATAATATTCAAGTATGGGATAAAATTCAAAGATTTCCAGAGAGAACGATCGTTTTAGCGAAAACGACCAAGAAGAAACTAAGCCAATCTATTATATTGCTTGATTGTCTCGCAGAGTTGAGATTGTCGCGGGAAACCTCTGATTTTTTTATGATATTATTGAGAAGCGAACAGCAACAATGGGCAGATGATTTAAGAAACCGCACAACACAGCCGAATGACAATGCACCGGCAGTCTGCTTACTGGATACCGGAGTGAATAATAGTCATCCGTTAATTAATCCTGCTTTACATGATGATGATTGTCATACCTATGATCCCGCTTGGGGTATAATTGATCAAAAAGGACATGGTACAGAAATGGCCGGATTGGCTTTGTATGGCGATTTAATGGATCCATTGATTACGCAAAACCCAATAATTCTTGAACATCGATTAGAATCAGTTAAAATGTTTAAAGATAGCGCAACACACCAGCCGGAACTTTATGGTGAAGTTACTAAAGAATGTGTTGCACGTGCAGAAATAGGAGCCCCCACTCGCAAACGAGCCATTTGTTTAACAATTAGTTCTAAGGAGAATCGTTTTCAAGGCCAGCCAACTGCCTGGTCGTCCGGATTGGATCAAATTTCTGTTGGTTATGAAGAAGAGGGGAATCCTAAAAGGCTTCTCTTGGTGGCCGCTGGAAATCTTTTGCAGTTAGATGATATTGCACAATATCCAATAAAAAATACATTAGAAGGCATACATGATCCTGCTCAATCGTGGAATGCATTAACGATAGGAGCCTATACAGAAAAAAGAACAATTGATCAGACTGTGTGGCCTGGATTTACACCTCTTGCTCCGATTAACGAACTTTGTCCGGCGAGTACAACCTCAGTAATGTGGGGAAGAAAATGGCCTAATAAACCAGAAGTTGTTTGCGAAGGCGGCAATTACGGCAAGTTGAATGATCAAGTTGATGCTATCGATTCACTTCAATTATTAACCACGAATTCACAAATCATGACAAAATTGTTCAGCGTAGCGGGAGATACAAGCGCCGCTACAGCATTGGCGAGTCGGATGTCGGCACAAGTGATAGCAAATTATCCGGAATTATGGCCTGAGACAATTCGTGGCTTGATAGTGCATTCTGCTTCCTGGAAGGATGCGATGTTGAAGGGAATTGATCTGACAACGGCAAATAACGACCAGAAGAATAATTTATTGCGAACATATGGTTTTGGCGTTCCGGATTTAGATAGAGCTTTATGGAGTGCAAATAATGCACTTACTCTCATTGCCCAAGATTCATTGGTTCCGTTTAGAGAAGAAGGATCGACAATAAAAACAAATCAGGTGAATTTTCATTCTCTTCCTTGGCCGAACGAAATATTGAGAGAGCTCGGTGAGGTAGAGGTTGAATTGCGAATAACACTATCGTACTTCATAGAGCCGAATCCAACTCATAGAAAATATTCTGGTAAGTTTGATTATGCTTCCCATGGGTTGCGATTCGATTTGATCCGTCCTACAGAGCCTTTTCCGGAGTTTCAGAAACGGATAAATAAAATTGCTCGTGATGAAGATCCTGAATATGCGACAGATTCGGATGGTCTTGATTGGGTGATCGGTCCAATTACAAGAAACCATGGGTCAATTCATTCGGATATTTGGAAAGGCACAGCTGCAGATTTAGCAGAAATGCATACAATCTCTGTTGTGCCGGTTACCGGTTGGTGGAGAATGCGTAAATGTCTTAAAAAGTGGGATAGTGTAGCGCGATATTCTCTGATCGTCTCAATCCGAACTCAGGAGGAGAATGTTGACATTTATACACCTGTTTTGAATATAATCCGGCCTGCTATTGAAGTGACAACATAAGATAGAAATTGATAAAAAAATTCTTTCTATATCCCGGCGCTGAAATAAAAGCACATTATAAGGGAAAAGAATATTCAGCAACGATCGACGAACAATGTAAGATTGTTTTAAATGGCACCGTTTATAATTCACCTTCGGCTGCCGATGTAGCCATAATAGATCGAAGCACCGTCAATGGGTGGACATTTTGGAAATATCAAAATCCTGAAGGGAAATGGGTGGCGTTGGCGGAGTTGTTGAAGAGATAATAGGTGCAGGGATAGAACAGTTTCTTGTTTCAAATTGTGATCTTGCTTCGCAAGACCACATTATTATCCGACGGGACCCTTTAAATGGTTTATCATTGGCCTTTTGGTCGATGAATTTGCCGGTACCAGAGTCGCGTTTGACCCAATGATCGTTTTTAGGATTGTATACCTGAGAACGATCGGATACCTGCCCTTTCGATGATTATCGCCCGCGGGCGGCTTGCCCGCCATGGTGTTTGGCGGGGTTAGTAGCCATAATTACCACCTCTTTTCTGCGATAAATACCGCGGTTGACAATATAGTAATATTAGCATATATTGTCAACCAGCACTTTAGGAGGATATGCATATGTTTGGTGACCGATTAAAACAGGCTCGGTCAGCGACCGGATTGTCTTTGCGAGGTCTCGCAGATCGTATGGAAAATTATGTCTCCGCGCAGGTCATTCATAAATATGAACTTGGTCAAACGACTCCAGGGTCGGATGTGCTTATTAAATTATCACAGACTCTGGGCGTAAAGATGGAATTCTTTTTCCGTCCTCAATCCGTTGCCATTTATTTGAGTGAGCCGGAATTCCGAAAAAAGGCAACAGTTTCTAAGAAGGAAATTGATGCGATACGTGCGCAGGCTCAAGAATTGGTGGAAAAATATCTCGAAGTGGAATCGTTGTTTCCCAATCGGTTCAAAACGAAAGTCATTTCTCAAAAACTTCGCGTTTCTGTTAAAACTATGGATGATATAGAAGAGCGTGCAAAAGAGCTGCGTAAGCATTGGTCCTTAGGTCTTGATCCCATCGAAAACGCGATTGAAGTGTTGGAAGATCAAGGTGTAAAAGTCGTCATGCTTGAAACCGATGCCAAAGTTGACGGCCTCTCATGCTGGGCTAATGAGACTATTCCCGTTGTTGTTGTAAATAAAAAACAAACCTCCGATCGATTGCGAATGAGTCTTGCCCATGAACTTGGTCATCTTTTGTTGGGAGAAACGAAATCGATAGATCAAGAAAAAGCTGCATATCGTTTTGCCGGAGCGTTCTTTGTTCCGGATGAAGCTGCAAAACGTGAACTTGGAGAAAATAGGACCAAGTTGAGTATCTACGAGTTGAAGAACCTACGCAAAAAATATGGTTTGAGTGTTCAGGCATGGGTACATCGCGCACAAGATTTAAAAATTATCAGCGATAGCTATGCTTCGCAAATATTTGCTTTCTTCCGACAACAAGGTATCCACAATATAGAGATGGGCGATCCGCTTTCTACTGAATTACCAAAACGCTTCGAGAGACTTGTTATTCAGGCAGTAGAAGAAGGGTTGATTTCGGATTCGCGAGGGGCGGAGATGTTGGATGTATCGGTAAATGCATTACGACAAAGAATCAAGGGGGATGTAAGCGTTGGAGAGCATAATCCTTGACACAAATATTTGTGTCGATTTATTTAATGGGGGTCTTTTAAAAGTTGTATTAGAACTTCCCTATTGTTTTTGCCTGCCGGATGTTGTTCTTGCAGAATTAAAAGAACCTGATGGCGCTGCTCTTGTATTATTAGCTGATGTTACGCAAAAATAGAAAAAGGCTGTCATTCCCGAATGATCCTATCGGGAATCCAGAAATATGAATGAACCTGGCACTGGATTCCCACTTAAAACACGTGGGAAAGACAACATTCCTGTTCCCTGCAAATGCTATCAGCGGCATGATAGTCTTGTTTTTTTGACATTATTCATTCACTGCGTAACATCAGTTATTAGGATATAAACCGGTACAATCACCTCCAAAGACCGTAGAAATTGCTTTTCAACTTGCCGCTCGTTATACGAAACCTTCTCGTGCCGATATCTTTGCTCTTGCAATTGCTAAAGAATTAACGATTACATTATTGACCGGTGATGATAATCTCCGGAAAGCGGCACAAAACGAACAGGTTAACGTTCATGGATTGCTTTGGCTGATGGATAAATTGTTTGAATCAAAATTGGTATTGGGATTGATTCTGAATACAGCGTTAGATATAATTATTGAAAAAGGTGCATGGCTTCCTAAAAAAGAAGTTGAAGACCGAAAAGAAAAATGGAAATAAGAACATCGTCAACAGCAACAAAGACAATACGATTGTTTTAAACTAAGGTTTACAAAATGACAGACTCGTTTATTCCCACAAAAGACATTGAGAACTGGGTACGAGAATGTGCAAAAATTGCACAAGCTCAGATTTGGATGAAATAACCTAATGGAAACACAAAATAGAGGCGAAATAATAATTTATAAGGCAGAGGATGGTCAAACTGCTATTGATGTACGGCTGGAACAAGAGACGGTTTGGCTTACGCAGACACAGATTGTTGCGTTGTTTAAATCAAGCAAGGCGAATATTAGTGAACATATTAAAAGCATTTTTACTATGGGAGAATTGAAACGTGCCTCAACTGTTCGGAAATTCCGAACAGTTCAAACAGAAGGGCAGCGTACAATTACACGAACTCTAGAGCACTATGCTGAAAGTCGTCCAGCCGAAAAAGAGATACTTGTTCAGGTTGTAGCAAATTTGATCAACAAGAAAAATATGTAATTATTTTGTAATAACACGTCGAGAAACGTCCTATACACAATGACAGATTCATCTATTATACTAAAAGACGTTGTAGAATGGATATGGAAAAAGCGGAGCAACTAAACAACCACCCCTTAATCCCCTCCTTAGTAAGGAGGGGACAAGCAGCCGAAGGCGTTTTACTATAACACGCACAGCGTGTATCAATTTCAACAGGGGTGGTGAATAAAGCGATGAACGATCAATATTAGAAAAGAATATTTTCTCAGATAAGTTACAGAACGCAGATGGCTTCACTTTACAAAAGCCGTCGGAATGGAAATAATATCATGGCGGATTCAACGGTAGACATAAAAGATGTTGAAAATTGGATAAGAGATGAATTCCTTACCAAAAAATATAAACAGGCATTTGCAAAACGCAAATTAGGTTTACAGTCAGGAGGAGAAATTCCCTTTGATAACGTTTCTGAAGATGGAACAATTGTCTGCTTTATTACGGTGACCGCAGGCAAGACACCGGGCGAAAAACCCGGGGCGGCGGATCTTTCTAAAATCCGCTCGGATGCTCTTTGGGCAATTTCCCTCACTGAGAAACCGGAGACGATCCTGTTTGCTTTTACCGATGCGTCCATGATCGAACTTGTGAAGAAAGAAAAAGAACACGGGCGATTTCCAAAGTATATTAAGACGATTCTTGTCAAATTGCCCGCCGCTCTCGAAGCGAAATGATAGAGATTGTGTTTTTGGTTGTACTCGCCTTATTTTAACAACACATTTTTCAGCGTATCTTTTCCTATAAAATTCCGTAAACTAAGGTGTGCATTCATTCCGTCCTTGAGTAATTAATTTTGAAAAGGGAAAGAACTGGTAAAATCATGATCAACATCCAGCAAATCACAAAAAAATATGGAACAGTCACTGCTCTTGATGCAGTCTCCTTAGAAGTGCAGCGGCAAGAGTTCTTCGGCTTGTTAGGGCCCAATGGAGCCGGCAAGACCACACTGATGAACCTCCTTGTCGGGTATTTCAATCCGGACAGCGGCACAATCACCATAGATGGCGGCAGCGTGACTCAGGATACATTAGAGATCAGAAAGAAAATCGGATTTGTTCCTCAATCCCTTTCTTTGTATGATGAGCTGAGTGCGCAGGAAAATTTAGAAATATTCGGCCAAATGTTCGACATCCCGCAAACGCTCTTGAAGAAGCGTATCGAGGAGCAGCTCCATGCCGTGGAGCTGTACGAAAGGCGCAAAGATAAAGTAAAAACATTTTCCGGCGGCATGAAACGGCGGCTCAATATAATTGCGAGCTTGCTGCACGACCCGAAAGTACTGCTGTGCGACGAACCGACCGTCGGCGTTGATCCTCAATCCCGCAACGCCATCTTCGATTTTCTTACTTCACTGAACAAGCAGGGGATGACAATTATCTATACGACGCATTATATGGAAGAAGCAGAACGGCTTTGCAGCCGTATCGGTATTATCGATCACGGTAAAATCATTGCATTGGGCACTTTGGATAAGCTTTTGGAAAAGCTCTCTTACGAAGAAACGATCTCGATTATCAAAAATCCATCGACAGCAAAG
The DNA here is from genome assembly GCA_003162695.1 of Ignavibacteriota bacterium. Classification (GTDB taxonomy): domain Bacteria; phylum Bacteroidota; class Ignavibacteria; order UBA10030; family UBA10030; genus Fen-1254. Next base: position 6,372 of record PMML01000075.1, read on the forward strand.
AACCGGGCGGCGTTTGAGAAATTCGGAACACTCCTTGAAGAAGACAACCATTATGAATTAAAACCGGCGGATGGATTTTTATTGTCGAAATTTTTTGCCGCTATGGAAAAACAGGATATAAAATATTCCTGGGTTGAATTGCAGCGCCCGACATTGGAAGCGCTCTTTCTCCAGTTGACAGGAAGGAGGTTGCGGGATTGAAACAGGTCTATCGGTTATTTAAAAGCTCATACAGGATTTTCTGGAATGATAAAGTCTCCGTCGCATTGACCTTTATTGTGCCGCTGGTGCTTATGACCATCTTCGGGGCGGTTTTCGGCGGGTCGGGCTCCGGCCCGCAAGGAATACGGCTTGCGGTGTTGAACCAGAGCACGTCTCCCGTAGCGCAAAGTATAGTATCTTCACTCGATACGATAAAAACATTCTCTGTCATCAAGTCCTTTAAGACGGATTCCGGAAAGACAGTTATATTCGATACGCTTTCGATTCAGCAATACGTCCGGGACGGGAAAGCATCCGCTGCATTGGTTCTCCCGCCCGATACGTACGCAGATACATCTGTCGGGCTCTTTGTCAAATTTTATTATGATCCGAAGAATGAAATGGAAATGCAGACCATGCGTGGACTCATCCAGCAGGTTGTATTCAGCCAGTTCCCTTCGGTCATGGCGCAAAGCGGCCTGCGGCAGACCGAGAAATATTTAGGAATAAAATCCGGAAGTGCGTTTAATCGCAATGCGGCTTCTCTTATTCATAAATATTTTAAGGTGGATACAAATGTCATTTTGCATCCTAACCTTTCCAATTTCAAAATCGCAGGCAAAGATTCTGCCGGCGGCCATGCAAATTTCCTTAATAATATCGTAAGTATAGAGAACCAACAGCTTATCGGTAAAGAGATGAAGAATCCATGGGCAACCCGGAGTGTGGGCGGATGGGGTGTTATGTTTCTTATGTTCACATTGACAGCGACATCATCGTCATTGTTTGATGAGCGGAGATCCGGAGTACTTTTGAGAATGCTGACCTCTCCGGTTTCGCGGACGCAGATTCTCTGGAACAAGTATATTTTTAATATGTCGCTCGGAATTATTCAATTGCTTTTCATGTTCGTTTTTGGGTGGTTGATGTTTCAGATAGATATATTTTCAAATTTTTTGAATCTTATGCTGGTCATCATCGCTGCATCGGTAGCGTGCACGGCGCTCGGGATGTTAATTGCCGCATTTTCCCAGACCCGCCAGCAGGCAAACGGATTAGGAACTTTGTTGATACTGAGTATGAGTTCAATAGGCGGGGCATGGTTTCCGACTTCTTTTATGCCGCCGACAATTCAGTTTTTCAGCAAACTGACGGTCGTGTACTGGACGATAGAAGGTTTTATGGAAGTATTGTGGAGAGGAGTGGGATTTATGTCCATCCTGCCGCATCTTTCCATTTTATTGGGCATTGGCGCGGTGTTTAATATCATCAGCGTGCGTCAATTTAGAAAAGGGCATATATTCGATTAATGTCTTTTAATCGCATGATAAACCCGCTGTAGAGTCCTGCTCGCAGCAGGACTTCGTCAGGCTTCCAGCTAATCCGCAGGCAGGCAGGGAATCCGGGGAAAAGGATGGCAACGAATAACAGGCCGCCCCGAAGGGGCTTGTAAATATTATTATATTGCATTGCTATAGACAGTTACGCTCCTATCGGAGCGATTAAAGCGGGAAGTATGTTTTGCATCGTGGTAACTCGCCATAGCGTGTAATGTTTGAAGCAGGCAGGAAACGTGTGAGAATGTCAACATTTTTATATCGCAGATGTAGTACGCCATTGGTTTATTCTGTACGTAGCATCGGATATTCATATTTTTAGAATGGCTATCTTCGGCACCATAGGTGCAGACTGTTTATAGGCAATAAAAAGAGAAACATTATCAAGCTCCGTAGGAGCGACCCATTGAAAGGAGGGGAAGTTCAATGACACGTCTTTATTCACCTTTTCGACACAGTGAACGAATCATCAGAATATCCTGTTTCTTATATAATGCTATCAAGCAGATAACATATACGAAGAAAGGCCGTTCACTATGGGTACAGTCATAGTCATTTTTGGCGCAACAGGCGATCTTACCGCCCGGAAGCTTATTCCGGCCCTCTATAACAATTTTCGTAAGAAACGTCTCCCGGAACGCCTCTCTATTATAGGCTTTGCCCGCAAACCGTTTACCGACGACAGCTTCCGCGATAAAATGAAGGATGCCATAGCTGCGTTTGCCCCTGATGCTTACGATGCACAAAGCTGGCGCGAATTCGCCTCGCGTCTCTTCTACCAGCAAGGCGACTTCGAAGGTTCCGAATCCTGCAATGCTTTGTCTGCAAAGATGAATGCTCTCGAAAGTCCGTTTGAAAACTGTCTGTATTATTTAGCCACTGCTCCGGAATTTTACCCGAGGGTCATTGCGGGGCTGGCCGATGCGAACATGCTGAAGGAAAGCGATCAAAACGGATACCGGCGTATTATTGTCGAAAAACCGCTCGGGCACGATCTTCAATCGGCCGTCACCATCAATCATGATTTCCACAGGGTGATGAAAGAAAATCAAATCTACCGTATCGATCATTATCTCGGAAAAGAAACGGTGCAGAACCTGGTAGTGCTTCGATTCGGCAACGCGATCTTTGAACCGCTCTGGAACAGAAACTATATCGATCATGTTCAAATCTCCGTGGCGGAAACCGTCGGAGTGGAACACCGCGCCGGTTTTTACGATAAGACCGGCGCCCTGCGCGATATTTTTCAAAATCACCTCCTGCAGATCCTGACCCTCATTGCGATGGAACCGCCTGTTACAAGTCAGGCGGACGCACTGCGGAATGAAAAAGTGAAAGTGCTCACCGCAATGAGAGAAATTGCAAAAGAACATTCCACGCATGCGACAGTCCGGGGACAATATGAAGGATACAGAGCGGAACCGGGAGTCGGAGCAAATTCCACGACCGAAACATTTGCGGCTCTCAGAATCTTTATCGATAACTGGAGGTGGCAGGGCGTGCCGTTCTACCTGCGGTCCGGAAAAATGATGAAAGAGAAATCATCCGAGATCACGATTCAATTCCGCCGCCCGCCGACGCAGATCCTGGATATGCAGGCCGGCAGAACGGAGCTGTTCACCAATCGCCTGAGCATCTGCATACAGCCCGACGAGGGAATACATTTGCATTTCATCGCAAAAGTTCCGGATCAGGGAATGCAGACAAGGCCGGTTCAAATGGACTTTACTTTTCAAGATTCTTTCGGTGAAAAAGCCATTCCGGAAGCGTATGAACGGCTGCTGCTCGATGCCCTGAACGGAGATGTGTCGCTCTTCACCCGCAGCGACGAAATAGAACTTGCCTGGAGTTTTATCGACGGAGTCTGCTCCGGATGGGAGAGCGAATATTCTCCGCCGCTGCTCGGCTATAAGCCGCATACCTGGGGACCAGCCGAGGCGAACGATCTGCTTGGACGCGATGGAAGATGGTGGATCCACGAATGCAAAGTCCATCATGGCAGCGATCCGGAAACGGATAGGTAAAAAATGAAAAAAAGAAAAATAATAAATCCGGTCGAAATTTTCCATTCGGCAGCGGAGCTCGAACAAAACGCTGCGGAGAGAATTGTCTCGACAATCAACAAGTCAATCGGAGAGCGGGGAGTTTGCTTCGTTGCTTTATCGGGTGGTGAAACCCCCCGGCCCGTCTATCGGCTTCTGGGAACTGATCTGATGAAAGATCGGGTGGATTGGAAGTGCGTGCAGTTGTTCTTTACGGATGAACGCGCCGTCCCGCCGGACGATCCGCAGAGTAATTACGGAATGGTTCACCGGGAGCTGATTTCAAAAATCGGCATTCCTCCGGGGAATGTCCATAGAATAAAAGGCGAATTAAAACCGGAACTTGCTGCATCGGAATATGAAGAAGAACTATGGGAAATTTTCAGCAGTCGAAATGTGCGGTTCGATCTGGTCCTGCTCGGTCTTGGAGAGGACGGTCATACCGCGTCGATATTTCCGGGATCGGAAATTGTCAAAGAGGAAAATAAATTCGTTGCTGCGATCTTTGTTCCGCGCCCGAGCAGTTGGCGGGTTACGCTGACTTTCCCAGGTCTCGATAACGCCCGGGAAATTTTATTCCTCGTCTCAGGCAGGCAAAAAGCCGCCATCGTTCAACGCGTTCTTGGCGCATCCGATCCTGTACAGGGTTTGCCGGCATCGATGGTCCGACCCGCGGAAGGAAAGCTTCTTTGGATGCTCGATAAGGATACTGCGGGAGATTACGGGAAATTGTAACCGTGATCGATGTGTGTGTGCACAGGCCGCCACGATGGGGCTTGTAAATATTATTATATTGCGTTGCTATAGACAGTTTCGCTCCTATCGGAGCGATTGAAGAAACAATTATATTCTGCATTAATTCGTGTTTTATCGATAATATATTTATTCTGTATATAACTTTAGATAGCAATATTCTTAGAATGGCTATCTTCGGCACCGTAGGTGCAGACTGTTTATAGCTTTTTCTTGTCCGCCGAAATTGAAGATGAAGGCGGAAGTGCTTTCGGCACGCAGGCAGGGAACAAATTCTGCGCTGTGGTAATATTTTTATTCTGTACGTAACATCGAATATTCATATTTTTAGAATAGCTATCTTCGGCGCCGTAGGTGCAGACTGTTTATAGGCAATAAAGAGAGAAATATTTATCAAGCTCCGTAGGAGCGACCCATTGGAAGGAGGGGAAATTCAATGGCAAACACGTACACACAGATATATATCCAAATAGTCTTTGCAGTTCAAGGCCGGCAATCGCTGATTCCTGCGAACCAAAAAGAAGAATTGTTCAAATACATAACAGGAATCGTGAAGAATCGCAATCAAAAATTGATTGCGATCAACGGCATGAGCGATCACGTGCATATATTTGTCGGCATGAAACCGAACATTGCCCTGTCCGATTTGGTCCGCGATATCAAGGCGGGTTCGTCCGGTTTTCTCAACGAAAAGAAATGGCTGCACGGGAAATTTCATTGGCAGGAAGGTTTTGGGGCTTTTTCGTATTCACATACAGATATTGACCGTGTTGCGCGATATATTCAGAATCAGGAAGAACATCATAGAACAAAAACATTCCATGAAGAATATTTAAACGTTCTGAATGAATATGCCGTACAATATGACAATCAATATTTATTTGCATGGATTGACGACGTAGACAAAGAATAACAGGCCGCCCCGATGGGGCTTGTAAATATTATTATATTGCATTGCTATAGACAGTTCCGCTCCTATCGGAGCGATTAAAATGGGAAATATGTTTTGCATCGTGATAGCACACTCGCCATAGCACGTAATGTGTCAACATTATTATATCGCAGATGTGGTACGCCATTGTTCGCATCGACTACGTTCATGCTCAGGCCAAACGGCGATCCGACAATGACTCATGGTGAATTACCCGATTACAAAATTATACAAAGCGAAGCAGATTTAAAAAGTGGAACCGATGCCGTGCTGGAATTTGCAAAAAAGATGCTGACCCGCCGCCCAAAAAGAGGTTCATAATGAACTAAAATAAATGCACAAGACAAATAATCGAACATAGATTGAATTTTTCTCCCCTCTACACAAAGGGGAGATGTCCCGACAATTAATCATTACATTGTCGGGACAGAGGGGTTGATCACTGCGAAATCCGCAGGAATGACAGGTCTCTATCAGATCGTCTCAATTTGTTTTTTCTCATAAAATAGAATTTGAAACTTTATTCCCGCCGGCTTCGTAAGATTTGATATATCCAATCTTTCGATGGTCAACAAATAAGACGAGCGGAATTCATTAAGGAGGTATTTTATGAGACATAAAGCTATCATGCTTTCGATTATTTTGTTTACGGCTGCAGTATTCTCCCATGCGACCGCTCAGACTAAATGTATCTGGATCGTCAAGTCAATAGACGGCGAACAGGTTCAAAAGATCGCGGTTTCCGTTCCGTTGGTGAAGTTCTTCGCCAGGGAAGACGGAAATTTCGATATCAACGGCGTGAAAATATCGTACAAATCGCTCATGGAAACATACCGGGACGGGTCCGTTATGGAGATAAAGGACAGTACCGATAACGGCGTGACGAAAGTTTACGTCGGGAAGTTCGATCAGGAAATGAAAGAAAGCTCAGACAGGAACGACCGCCTCTTTATGGAAAGCTCCGATAAAGGAGGCGAACCGAAGGTTTCTCAAATGCGCGTGAAATCGATCGAAGCGGTGGGCATCGTTCTGGCGATGATCGGATCGAATGATCTGGACAAGGATATCGACGGTATCGAATCCGTACTCGATCAGGGCGGCGTGTTGTATGTACGAGATATTGAAAAAGATTCCCGTCTTTGGGTTTATGTGAATTGANNGGGCAAGCTGACGTCGGAAGCATCCGCGACCAGCGGTCGCGGCTACAGTGAGATATCGCCTTCCTGCTACGACCTCCCGATAGTATTTGACAATATTCTCGGGATAGCCCGCCAAAAGATAATGCAGGTCGGGCCCACCACAGAGACGGCGGGTAAACAAACCTGCCGCGGCTGCAAAGCGCCTTATTTTGGCTTTCAAACTAAGAACTACGAACTAAGCACCAAGAACTTTCTCTTTTTACCCTGTAATCGAATACTCCTCATTAGTGCTTGGTTGGAATTACGCTGTCGCGTAATAACATTACCAGGCCTCCAGCCACTATTCACCATTTACCATTTGCTATTGACCATTTACCGACCATTCCTAATCAATTGACTCTCCTGCAAATCATCGGTACATTGAAGTAATGAATTGAAATTTGCAATTGTTCAGCGTATTCTGAATTACCTTACTGTTGCCCTGAAGATAGGGACAGGCTGATGTCGGGAACGTCCGGAAATGATCCCCTGTAGCCGAACACCGCCCTCCTGCGGCGGGCAAGGCGTTGCCCCTATGGGGTGGTGTCGGGACATTCCGCGACGACCTCCCGATAATATTTGACAATATTCTCGGGATAAACTGTCGCGGCTACAAAGAGAATCTCGGATATTTGGAACAGGCTGACTCATTGCTGAAATTTTTTTAAGTCCGTATTCTTCAAATATTCGTTCGGAATCGGACTTTTGCAGTTTAAGGGTTTTACCGGTATGAATGAAAACGTAAAAAGCCCCCAGCAGGTTGAAACGCTGGATGAAATTCCTGCGATCCTTCCCGTTCTGCCGCTGCGGGATGTCGTGGTTTTTCCGTATATGATTTTTCCCGTCCTTGTGGGACGCGAGACCTCACTGCGTGCGGCCAATGCAGCGCTCGATCGCGGGAAAAACATACTTCTCGTTGTGCAGAAAAACTCCACCGTCGATGAGCCGGGGGAGGAAGATATATTCCGCGAAGGAACCGTTGCAAAGATTCTGCAGATGCTCAAGCTGCCCAACGGTTTGATGAAGATCCTCGTGGACGGCGTGGCTCAGGCGACGATTAAAAAATTCATACCGAACGAAAATTTTCTTGAAGCGGAAATTATTATCAACCGCGCCGATGCGCCTGCAGGCCGTGAAATTGAAGCCCTCGTCCGCCACGTTTCTTCCCTCTTTGCCGAATATGTTCGCTTGAACCGGAACATTCCGCCGGAAGCGCTGCTGGCATACGACGGCATTAAGGAACCGCAGCGAAAAATGTTTTATATAGCGTCCAACCTTGTTCAGGGTGTGGAAACAAAACAGCGGATTTTACAGACGACGAACCTGCGCGATCAGTTGTATGATCTTTCCAAAATTCTGACGACAGAAATCGATATCCTGAAAATAGAGCGGGACATCGATACGAAGGTTCAGGACAACATTCAAAAATCGCAGCGCAAATATTTTATTCAGGAACAGATCAAAATCCTGCAGGACGAGCTGGGAGACGATGAGGCTTCGCCGGAACTTTCCAAGCTGAAAGATCAATTGAAGTCGGCCAAAATGCCGAAGGAAATCGAAGCGAAGGCGATGGAGGAGTTCAACAAGCTCAGAAAAACGCCTCCGATGTCGCCGGAGTTTTCCGTGGGGCGGAATTATCTGGATTGGATGGTCGCCGTGCCGTGGCAGAAGCGGACCAAGGACGACCTGAACATCGATCATGTTAAAAATATTCTCGATACGGATCACTACGGCTTAGATAAACCAAAAGAACGCATACTGGAACATATTGCCGTTCTGAATTTGGTAAAAGAAATGAAGGGGCAGATCCTTTGCTTTGTAGGGCCTCCGGGAGTAGGCAAGACGTCTCTGGCAAAATCGATTGCACGCGCGCTTGGAAGAAAATTTGTCCGCATGTCGCTGGGCGGCATACGGGATGAAGCGGAAATTCGCGGCCATAGAAGAACGTATATCGGTTCGATGCCGGGAAAAATAATCCAGTCAATGAAGCGCGCAGGCGTTGTTAATCCCGTGATTCTAATGGATGAAGTGGACAAGATGAGCATGGATTTCCGCGGCGATCCGTCCTCGGCGCTTCTGGAGGTTCTCGATCCGGAGCAGAACACGGCGTTCAACGATCATTATCTTGATATCGATTACGATCTCTCCAAGGTCATGTTCATCACAACGGCGAATGTCCGTTATGCCATTCCGCTTCCTTTGCAGGACAGGATGGAAGTGATTGAACTTCCCGGATATCTCGATCATGAAAAAAAGGAAATCGCGCGGCGTCATATTCTTGCAAAGCAGCTTGCCGAACACGGGCTGAAACCGGAATACTTCCGGCTGGACGACGATGCGATACTGCGCATCATCAACGAATATACGCGGGAGTCCGGAGTCCGGAACCTCGAACGGGAAATTGCGACCATCTGCCGCAGGGTTGCAAAAGAAATGGTGCTTGCCGATCAGAAAAACGGCAGCGTGAAGAAGGCAAAACATGTTATTGCCGTCACTGCGGAGAATATCGAGAAGTATCTCGGCGTGCCTAAATTCCGAACGAAAGCGGCAGAACGGGAACCCCGCATCGGTTCCGTTACAGGTCTGGCGTGGACCAGTGTCGGCGGCGATATCCTGAGCGTCGATGTGACCATTATGCGCGGAGCCGAACGCCTGACGCTGACCGGTCAGCTGGGCGATGTTATGAAGGAATCGGCGCAGGCAGCATTAAGCTATATCCGCTCAAACTCGCGGACATTCGGTCTTTCGCCGGAATTCAATAAGGGAAAAGAAATTCATATCCACCTGCCCGAAGGCGCGATTCCGAAAGACGGTCCTTCGGCCGGAATTACAATGGCAATGGCCATAGTCTCTGCTGCAGGGAACCGTCCCGCGCGGAACGACGTTGCTATGACCGGGGAGATAACGCTCCGCGGCAACGTGCTGCCCATCGGAGGCCTGAATGAAAAACTGCTGGCGGCAAAAAGGAGCGGCATCAAGACGGTCCTGATTCCGAAAGAGAACGTTAAGGATCTGACTGAAATTGCGGAAGAAGCAAAAAAGGATCTTTCTATAATTCCCATTGAAACGATTGAAGATGCATTGCCGTACGTTTTCGGGAAAAAGAAAAAGCGCAAAAAACGTTGACGGTGAAATTGTTATTGTAGTTGCGGGCGGCTTGCCCGACCTGCGTTATCTTCTGGCGGGTGACCGCGGATGATCCCGCGACGACCTCCCGATAATATTTAACAACATTCTCGGGACAAGCTGTCGCGGCTACAATGACACTACAAAGGAATTTCGTATATACAAAAATAAATATAAAAAATCTCTGGATTCTGACTTTCAAGTTCTGTATCGTTATAGGAGCGTTTTTAATCCTAAACTAATTCTGCGTTCTGCATTCTAAATTCTATATTCTTAATTCTGACTTCTGTATGGATTATCAAGTAACAGCTCGAAAATGGCGCCCCATGATATTTGACGATGTCGTCGGTCAGGGGCATGTTACAAGCACGCTGCGTAATGCCATTGCATCGAACCGTGTGGCGCATGCATATTTGTTCAGCGGCACGCGCGGCTGCGGCAAGACGACAACGGCAAGAATACTGGCCCGTGCATTAAATTGCTCCGCTCCGGTCGATCAGAATCCGGACAATACGTGCGGCATCTGCAGGGAAATTATCGAAGGGCGCAGCATGGATGTTATTGAAATCGACGGCGCGTCCAATCGCGGCGTCGACGAGATCCGCAACCTGCGCGATTCCGTCCGCTATGCACCGGGGCACGGAAATTATAAAATATATATCATCGATGAAGTGCACATGCTTACAAAAGAAGCGTTCAATGCGCTTCTGAAAACTCTGGAAGAGCCGCCGGCGCACGTTGTCTTTGTCTTTGCAACGACGGAAGTGCACAAAGTACCGATGACAATCCTTTCCCGCTGCCAGAGATTCGATTTCCGGCGGATAGCCGTGGACGAAATTATCAAGACGCTTTCCGCGATTGCAAAAGCGGAACAGATAACGATCGACGACGAATCGCTGATGATCATAGCAAAACGGGCGGACGGTTCGCTGCGCGATTCGGAAAGTATTTTCGACCAGGTGCGTGCTTTTTGCGGGAATGAGATCCGTGCTTCGGATTTGCTCAAAGCGTTCAATGTCGTCGATCTCGATATGTTTTTCCGGGTGACGGAATTTTTGAAAACGAAAAATGCCGCAGCGGCAGTTACCCTGGTCGATGAGATCATGAAAAACGGATATGATCTTCGCGAATTCACCGGCGGGCTGGCGGAACATTTTAGAAATCTTCTCGTCGTTCATGCCACCGGCTCGACGCAGCTCGTGGAGGGTTCCGAGCAGTCGAAACAGCGGTACGAATCGGAAGGAAAAAATTTTCCGGAAACCGATCTTCTGCGGTATATCAAGCAAACCAACGAACTTGAGCAATCGCTCCGATGGGCGGCACAGCCGCGGTACCGCCTTGAAGCGGCGCTGCTTCAGATGGTGTCCATGGAAGGATCGCAAAACCTGGGAGAGCTTATCCAGCGGTTTGAAGATCTGAAAAAAAAACTTGAAAACGGAGCATCTCCCTCCTTGACTCCAGCGCCTGTCATTCAAGCAGCGGCGCCCCTCTCTTCGACGGAAGTGCAGATTCGAGGCGAAGCAACAGCCGGATATCTCAAGAGCAAATCGGCGCATTCCTACTCTTCTCTTATCGGAACGGATTTAGCGCGTCTGGCCGGTGTTCCGCGGACCTCGCACTCCCTTTTCGCTCCGGCCGCTCAAACCCGTCCGGCTGTGCAGCCGGCGATTCATTCAATAAATATGACAAGAGAAGATGTTCTCGAACATTGGAAAAGCTTCGTAAATAATGTTGCCCAGGAAAAGATCGCGGTGGGAACTTCCCTGCGGGAAGCGCAGATTGTGGATGTGAACAACGGATTCCTTCGCATTGCGTGCGCAGACGATTACAACTTTTCTTCGCTCAAACGCCATAAAGATTTTTTATCTGAAAAATTTTGCCAGGTTTCCGGAAAACATGTCGTTGTCGAGCCCGTATTGCAGGCGATGACGGAAGCCGTTTCCATGGAAAGAAGAACAGCGGATGCTATGCCGGACGAACAAACCGCAAAAAACAACAGCGATCAGGAAATTAAACATCCGGTGCTCCAGCTTCTAAAAAGGGAACTCGACGCCGAACGCATGGACTGACTCTTGATTCTTGAAAAGGAATCATCTACTTTATAGCAAGAAAAGAGGAAAACTGGATCGATAATTGTTAGAGAGTTGTGTAAATGAACGAGTGCCTCTAACAATGCCCTGTGGTAAAAACATTGAACCCGGCACGCGTTGTCGGGTTTTTTATTATCGGTGAATATGAAGCGGTTTCGTTCCATCATGTTGCTGCTGTTCCTTGCTGCTGCGGCCGTTCAGGCGCAGGAAATTGCAAAATACGCCGGGGAATTTCTTTCCCTTGGCGTCGGCGGAAGAGCTATGGCTTTGGGCGGGGCTGAGGCGGCACTTGTCAACGATGCTACTGCAGGATATTGGAATCCTGCCGCACTGACAAGAGTCAATTATCCGGAAGTGATGCTCATGCACGATGAGCGCTATGCCGGCCTCTTGAACTACGACTATGCAGCGGTGGCTATTCCGTATGGCACCGATGCAACACTCGGCCTCAGCATCATGCGGCTCGGAGTCGACGGCATTGCCAATACTCAAACAGCCGGTGTCGATGCAAACGGCAACCCGCTTCCGCCGAGTCAGCTTTCTGGTTTTAACCAGTTCGATTACAGCCAGATTACGTATTTCAATTCTGCGGACTGGGCCATATATTTTTCGTACGCCCAGAAATATTCGGAAAATATTTCGTACGGCATCAATGCAAAAATTATTCACGAATCGATCGCCGATGCATCGGCAACGGGAATCGGATTCGATATCGCTGCGCTCTACACGCCGACCGACCGGTGGTCGATCGGTCTGAATGCGCAGGATATTACGACGACGCTGGTTGCATGGTCAACGGGAACGAACGAACTTGTTTCGCCGACATTAAAGCTCGGCACGGCTTACACGTTCGATTTTTTGAAGGGGCAATTCTCTCCGACGGTCGATGTCGATGTCCGGTTTGAAAACCGGCAGACAGAGTCGATTGCGCACCTGGGTCCCGTCAGCTTCGACCCGCACGAAGGGCTGGAGTATGAATACAAAAACACGCTTGCACTGCGAATCGGCTACAGCGATGTGAAGCAATTGACGCTCGGTGCGGGAATTCATTTGAATAAACTCGACATCGATTATTCCTTTGCCCATTTTGGTCCGAACGACGACCTCGGCAATACGCACCGGATTTCCCTGCAGTTTATTCTTCGCGCCGATAAATTTGTACGCGATTCAAAATAACCGCTCTCCTATGAATCTCTTCTTTTTACATGAAACATCGGGCGCATCTTCCACGCGGGAGCCGGAACGCAGGCAGGCGATTTTTGCGGTTGTTCTCGCGTTTCTGATTGCCGCCGCTCTTCATATAATTCTTTTTTCCTCTGGATTCTACGGCATTTCCGGAGACGAGTCGGGGAGAACGCTCGACACCGTCACCTGGATGCGGACCGGAAAACCGCAATCGGACGTGTGGCTTCCGCTGCACCGGATACTTGTCGCAGCCGGTCTCTCGCTCTTCAAAAATTATTTTGCCGTGCCGAGAATTCTTTCATTCCTCTTCGGACTTGCATCGCTTCTCGGATTGATCCTTTTTGCACGTGAATTATTCCATCGCCGGAGCGTGACGGTTATGACGGCTTTGCTGGCCGCCGTCTTCGGACCACACGTCGTTCTGAGCGTTGTGCCGTTGACGGAATTGGAATTTATAACGTTCATGGTTTTTGCAATGATGTATTATGTGCGATGGATCCGTTCGGCAAAGCCTTCTGCGCTCCTTGCCGCCTCGGTCTTTGCGGCTCTCGGAACGACGGTCCGTTATGAAGCCTGGATTTTTGTTTTCGTTTTTCTTCTCCTGCTTGTGCTCGATTCGGAATCGCGAAAAGCGGTTTTTTCAAAATGGTGGCTTCCTCCGCTGGTCATTCTTATCACATGTGCTTTTCCGATTTGCTGGACTATCGATTCATACTTTGAATATCACGTTTTCCTGGTATTTGTTTCCTCACAGAGCGGTCGATCCGGCCATGGCGATCCGAAAGAAATTTTCAAACTTATCTGGCGCAATCCCGCAACGCAATTTATAGTTCAGAACGGAGTATCGCTGAATCTGCTCGGAATTATTCCGGTTATAGGATTTTTCAAAAGGGACAAACAAATCCGCAGATTTTTATTGCTGCCGGCAATTGCGCTGATCGTTTTCGGCGCAGCCGGACTTGCCGGCGTGAAATTTACAACTCACAATCCGTGGCGTGTTGCGGTCTTATGGAGCTGCCTTATGCTTCCGTTTACTGCAGTTTGGGTCGTCGAACAACAGGAGCGGTTTCGAAAAAACAAATGCAAAGCTGCCGTCGTTCTCATCATAATTTTTATGTTTTTGTGCCAGCTCGCCTGGTTGACGCAAAAGGCTTACTTTACACAGCCCGATTACGATGCGGGCATCTTTTTACGCACCTGCGTCAGGCCGGAACTCGAACCGGGAGACAGGATATTGATCGATACGAGAAAATGGGATTATCTGGATCTCCTTGTGGTTTCAAACGAGCCCGAGCTGTTTGTCCTCAATTCGGGTCCGTATCCGGACAGGCCGGAACACAGCGTGCTTGACATAGAAGTTCCGGTCGATTTGAAATATCTGGCCGCAAAGCGGTACCGGTATCTGGCTTTCGGAACACCCCTGTTGTTCAGCAGCTCTGCTGAAACGTCCGGTGAAATTGTGTTTTCGAACAAAGAATGGACGATCTATAGAGTTCATTCCCTTCCTGCATTCGGCCCTGCCGAAAGCAGGAAATAACCCTGCACCCGAAATATTCCGCTATGCGTTCCTATCCCCTATTTGTGTGTTGACAAATTGATTTCGATTTAATATTATCGTTCGGAGTTTCTCACTCACACTATCATAAAAACACTTTTAAAAAATGGGGGATATCATGAAAACCTGTCTTGTTGTTATGCTGTGTTCGTTTTCAGCTCTTGTACTTGCACAGTCGGCAAGCGCAAGCGCAAACGTCACGGCAAATATGACCACTATGCTTACCGTAACGCGTAATTCCGATTTAACGTTCGGCACTGTTACTCAGGGCGCAACTTCTTCTATTGCTTCCAATTCGTCGAATGCTGCGGAGTTTATGGTCTACGGCGCGGCAAGCACGTCCACATCGGTCGTTATTACATATCCCGCCGTGCTCAGGAACGGTTCGAACACGATGACGTTCAACGCCAATGTATACCCGCGAACCAATACGACAAGTTCGTATACTACCGGTACATCGTTGTTTACGGATTATTCCACCGGACTGGCAAACACTTCTTCAGTCGGATATCTTTACGTCTTTATCGGCGGGTCGGTAACAACTGCTTCCAGTCAGGCGTCCGGATCATATTCCGGGGCCATAACGATAACGGTTTCTCAATAGATTCAAAAGAGAGCTGCCGGTTTTCATTTGTGTGAAAACCGGCGCGAAAATTTCGACAACGTGTGACACTTACAGGGATGCAGCGACATTGCCGGGGGGACCTGCCGCGTGACTTTTTATAAGGCAAACTTTATTGCGTGGGCGGTCGTGTTTATTTGTATTGCACGGCCGCCCTATGCTTCCGCAGCGGAAACGGAAGAACCGGAAGCAGTGTCACTGAGGATCCGATATCTGCGCGGCGGAGTGAATGATATTATTGCCGCGCAAGTGACCGCTGTATCTGTGTATGTATCCATCCGGGAATTGTTTGCACTCCTTCACGTCGATTGTGAGATCGAAAGCAGCGGCAGCGTTGTGCACGGATTTTATTGTTCTTTTGATCGGCGGTATGAAATTAACATTGAGCGGCATACTGCCCGTATCGATGGAGACACATCGAATATTTCTTCCTCCGATGTGATCGTTATCGGTCGCGAGCCGTTTTTTGCTGCGAAATTCCTCGAACGAATGTTCCATTTGTCTCTCGCATTCGAAATGAACCAGCTGAAAGCGGTCCTGCGGACGGAAGAAATGCTGCCTGTTGCGGCAGAACGGGAGAGGGATAAATCGGAGGAAAAACTAAAAACAAAAAATTCTTCACATTCGTCGTATCCGCTTCTCTACGGCAGGAATCGAACGCTCTTCGGCGGCGGTGCTGCGGATTATACTTTTACGGGAGTGCATTCCGGCGGCAATAGTTCCCTGTCTGCGGCTGTGCGCGGCGGAGCCGAAGTTCTCGACGGGGAATTCAACGGGACTGTGAATATGTTGTATGATCGCGATCGCCGGGGAATCGAGAACACCTCTCTTCAATGGAAATATATTTTCGATCCGTCCGAAACCGTTTCCTCCGTTTCGCTCGGGTCCATGTACGCAGAAGGCCTGACTGCAAAACAATTCACCGGCGTGCAAATATCGAACGAACCTGTCGTTCCGCGTGAAGCGTATCAAACCGTCGTGCTTCGGGAACAAACACATCCGGAATGGACCGTCGAACTATATTCAGAGGAGCAGCTTGTAGAATCGAAGCGGGCGGATGCGGAAGGTATCGTTCAGTTCGATGTTCCGCTGGTGTACGGCACAAATATCTATACGCTGCGCATGTACGGGCCGGCAGGCGAAGTTGAAATCGAGCGAAAACGAATTCAAATTCCCTTTACATTTGTGCCTCGTCATACTCTGAATTATACGATCAATGCCGGAAGTTTGTATGATGAACACAGTTTCTTTTCTCAGGTGCATTGCATATATGGAATCAGCGAGCGCATGAGTAATCGTTTATCTCTCGAATATATCCGCGAAACGGAGCGCAGCCGTCCGGTCCTGACCGACCTTCTTTCTCTGCGCCTCGGACAAAGCATGTTAGCTTCTCTGGAAGCCTCGCCTTCTGCGCGATACGGAGCCGATGTGCAGGTTCTTACGCCCGATCGATGGCAATGGGAAATTTCGGCAATGATGTTAGAAAAAAATGAATATTATAACAGGACTTTAGAAAGAGATGTCTATCGTACGGCTGCTTCACTTCCCCTTGCTTTCGGAGCCCTGCAAACGTCACTCCATGCTTCAGCGTCCAGAATAAGTTCGAGCACGATGACGATAGATGAGCAGAGCGCCGCTTTGTCCCTTTCTCCGGGTTCCTGGAGCGCCGATATTACGGAACGGATCAGCCGGTCGTATGACGGCGATGTTCCTTCGGGAAAAACCTCCACACTTACCGGTTCGCTGCTCTATGGATTTTCCGGAGTGTTTTGGCGCCCGGCATCTATCGGAGATTTGCTTCTGAATGTTTCCGTAACGTTCGATCAATATGTCCGGAAGGCGAGTCTGTTCCGCTGCGATCTTTCGGCCTGTATTTTCAAGACGGGACGCTGCCGGATAGGAATAGAGCGGGACATGCCGGGCCGGTGCACGACCGCTACGATGCTGCTGACGTTCGACTTCGATTGTGTGCATACGGCGTCGATGGTTCAGATTGGCAGCCATGAGACAGAAACGCAGACGATCAGCGGAGCGCTGGTATTCAATCAAGCGGAAGGGACTGTCGAAATGTTCGGCCGGCCTTGGGACGGAACGACCGGAGCTGAAATGAGAATGTTTTTGGATTCCAACGGCAACGGCCGCTGCGATTCGAATGAGGTGCCGGTCGATTGTTCGGTCGGTCTCGGACATGCGGCGGCTTTTCAAAAAAAAGAAAACGGCAGCGTTAAACTATGGGAACTCCTTCCGTATGAGCGTTACGATGTGGATATCTGGAATGCTGCCCGTGAAAATAATTTATGGGTGCCGAAGTACACTTCGTTTTCCTTTGTTGCGGATCCGAACTCGCTCAAAATTATCGACGTTCCTTTTGTTGCTGTGGGACTCATCGAAGGGAAGGTAGCATGGCGCCAAAGAGAAGAGGATCAGCCGCTCACCGGGGTTTTTGCAATCGTGCGTGGAAAGGACTGTCCATACCGGCAGATTGTACGGATCTTTCAGGATGGATCGATATATTACATCGGTATTCCTCCCGGAAGGTACTCCATCTCCATCGATCCGGCACGGCTCGCATCGGAACACCTGAGGGCAGAACCTGCAGAGCGGGAATTTGAAATTCATGCAGGGGCGCAGGGAGATGAAGCGTCCGGCCTGGATTTCGTTTTACATGAAACGAACAAGGAGCATTAAAGAATGTTTTTGTGTGACTATTCAGCGTGAGTTTTATATTTGAAAATTAAGTTACCGCGACGAACTTCTGTAGCCCCATAGGGGCGAGCCGACACCGCCCGCCACAAGATGAACCATTGCGGGCAGGGTGGTGTCGGAGTATCCCGCGACCAGCGGTCGCGGCTACAGAATGATATTGGACGTTATCCGCGACGAACATCCGCAATTTATAAATCGGTTTTCATAATTCGCTGAGTAAAAACGTTTTTGTATAACTCAGCGTGATGGAAATATAAAATCGTCACATCATATCCCCCGCCATGCATTATCCTTTGTTGACATTCCCAAATGCTGTCATTGACCTGCCTGCGTGATTGCCAACCCGCTGCGCATTTTGGCGGGTGTAAGCAGTCGGGCAGGCCTCCGGCTAGTTTAAAGTTCACATTTTACAGGTTTTTCCAGTGTCCGATCCTTTTACAAAGAGAATCGAAATAGCTTTTCGGCGAGATCTTATTCGATTTCTCAATTTTTTTTGCGGAAGACAAAAAGGCAAGATTCAAGTTTCCGACCTTAAAAACGCAAAATTTCTGTTCATACGCCAGGATATGATAGGCGATGTGCTCGTATCGACTCCACTTTTTGCTCTTCTTAAGAAAAAATATCCCCTTGCGATCATCGATGTCTTATTAAGTCCCAAGAACCATTTTGTTCTCCAAAACGACCCCTTTATTCGAAAAAGATGGATCTATTCCAAGCGTATTTTCAGTATCATACGTCTGCTCCGAAGTATACGAGAAGAACATTACGATTTTGCCGTTGATTTAATGGACAATCCGTCCGCTACATCGACGGTCCTTTGCCTTCTTTCCGGAGCAAAAGAAACAGTCGGACTCGAAAAAGAGAATCGTTATGCGTATAGTATAGTCGTAAAACTGCTTTCCAGAAAAGAATCGCATATCATCGAACGAATTGCTCAGCTGCTCACTCCTTTCGATATTCATCCTCGAAGAGAAGACCTTTCGGTTCGCTATCTGCCGTCGGAACAGTCGAGAGTAAAGGCGGATCTTTTCATAAAAGAAAATTTTATGGAAGACAAAAAGATCGTCGGAATCAATATCTCGGCGGGAGGGGAAGTCAGATTTTGGGGAGTTAATCATTATAAACATCTTACGCTGTACCTGCATAACTTCTATCCACAATTGGAAATAGTTGTTTTATATAAACCTGAACATAGAAAAATCGCGCTTGAAATTGCTGCTTTCACATTGCCGCATTCGTTTGTAAAACTTTCTCCGATTACAAATTCATTTGATGAATTCGCCGCACTTATAGAAAAAACCTCCCTGCTTATCACACCCGACACATCCGCCGTTCATCTTGCATCGGCTTTTCATATTCCCGCAGTTGTCCTGTATGTTCAATCCAACAAAGAACTCAGAATCTGGGAGCCCTTCCATACGGAATACGAGGCCATCGTCACAAATGTCGACGATTTAGGCACTATTTCCGAAAAAGAAGTAGAAAATGCTGTAGATCATATTATAAGAAAAACGGGCATTTGTTAAGAATGAAGAATTTTCTTTTTCCTATCGAATCTTTCTGGCGCTATAAAATACTATACCCTTTCCTTAGAAGAACCATAGGCCGCCGGGAAACCGAAGAGTCTATTGACCTGGCAAAAATTCGGAAGATTCTTTTTTTGCGATATGATCGCATCGGAGATATGATTGTAACAACTCCCATTTTTCGCTTCCTCAAGCAAAACTATCCATTATTGAAAATTTGTGTTCTCGCTTCAGAGGCAAATGAAGAGATCATTCGATATAACAACGCAGTCGATGCCATATATATCCTCCCCAAGAGCAGGCTGGAGCGAATTTCCATTCTTAAGAAAATACGCAGTGAAAATTACGATGTCGTTGTAAATTTTATTTTTAATAGAACGACAAGCATTGCATTGCTCCTGAATTTCATAGCAAAAAAGAGCATATGTGTCAGTCAGGGAGATGAAAAATATCGCTTTTATTTCAACAGTTATTGCACTCTTCCGCGTTTTTCAGAACCTATGGCTCACACGCTTGCAAGGATGATGCGTAAAATATTTTCTCTGAAATTGGATATCACCGGTCTTAAATATGAAATTATCGTTGACACTCGGACAAGAGATGAGGTTGCGCTGTTTTTATCGAAGCACGGTCTTCAAGCGAAAAATTCTGAAAAACCCTCTAACTATATAGTTTTCAATCTCTCTGCGGTAGATACTGAAAGAAGAATCAGTATCGATCAAGTGAATTCACTTGTCTCATTTTTAACGAGTTATAGTAATTACAATATCGTTTTTGTAACAGATCCTAAGGATGTTGTCATGCAAAAACAAGCCAGCCTCCTTGCAAGCCCGCGGCATATACTATTTATGGAAAAGGGGTATGGATCGCTCCTTCATTTGGCCGTCGTTATCGAAGGTGCGGCAGTAGTCCTTTCGCCGGACACTTCTATTATTCATTTTGCATCTGCTATGAAGACACCTGTTGTCGGTTTTTTTACGCCTTTACAGAGCATACAGGAATGGCTCCCGTTGAACGTGAAGAATACGTGTATTATTGCAGAAGCGGGGCAGCCGGTCTCGAAAATCCCGATTGACCAAATGACAAAAGAAATTGGTATATTTCTTGATGAAATTCTTTAAAAAACGTAAATACGGTATAGCCTGGAATGATAATCACAGAATAGCATCGCTGGAGCTGATTGTCGCCCGCCACAAGATGAAACATTGCGGGCAGGTTGACATCGGGAGTTTTCCGTGAACAATCACTGTAGCCGACACCGGTGGTGTCGGNNCGACCACCGGTCGCGGCTACAGATGTTGATTTATGGTATCGATAACACAATGAGTCATTCTATAAATTTGGAGAAACATTTATGACTGTTCCTCAAAAGATCGTTTATTATGCGCTTCTTGTTTTTGCATTCACTGTACCGCTGACTCATGTGCCGGTGCAATTTGCCATCATCTTTATGCTCTGGGGCTGGGTCGCTCAAGGCGTGCTGTTTAAGCAATGGGAATTTCGCAGCCACATATTTTACCTGCCGTTCCTTTTTTATCTGCTGTGGAATATCGTTTCGGCCCTGCTTTGCGAGCGGACATTGCACAGCCTGGGCCGGATACTGAATCATGAATGGCCGTCTCTTATCATGCTCTTCATGTTTTGGACAATCACAAAGAAGAAAACGCTTATTCTGATGGTCGAAATATTTCTTATCGTGACGGCTTTGGCTTCCGTCTATGCGCTCTGGCAGACTTTTTCCGGATATGAAATTCATCGAGGATTTTTATTGGCTTCGGCAGGAGGAATATTCTATCGATCGGTTGGATTTTACGGGTTTTACCTGACATTCGGCTTATTGGCCATGACGGGATTTTTTATTTCCGCAGCGCTTCTCATCGAAAGAGCAGAACATTTTTTTCACTATTACTATGTCGTCGTACCGCTTTTATGTTTTCTTGCCGTGCTTTCCACCTTTGCGCGAAGTATATGGCTTGCTATGGCGTTGATGATTCCTTTCTCCGGATTCCTCCGAAATCGCAAGACAGGGTGGACGGTAACAATCGGATCCATATCCATAATATGCATTCTTCTTGTTTCTTCGGCGAGCATCAGGGAGAGGGTGTTTTCCATGTTTGTCCCTTCTGAAAACGGGACACGTATTGCTTTATGGCAGACTTCCGTCAATTCGATCGAGCATAATCCGATCTTCGGACTTGGAGAAGATAATTTTGAAATTGCGTTTGAACGTTATCATGTTCCGGGATTTTACGATACACAGGCGCACCCCCACAATGATTATCTCAATATAGCAGTCGCATCCGGACTGCCGGGGCTTCTTGCATTTGTTTCGTTATGGGTTATTGCATTATCGGTAGGGTTTAAAACCTGGAGAAAATCGAAAGACCCTTTTCTTAAGGGAATTTCCCTGGGGGCATCGATCTCGCTTTTCGGTTTTATGATAGCCTGTCTCTTTCAGGACTATTACGGCACGTTTATCAATTGCTGGCTGTGGTGGTTTGTGACGGGTATAATCTTTACTGCATACGCATTGGAGGAAAAGATTCCGGTCGTTTAAAGCAGAATATAATTCTTGTACTCACCCGGACGAATCCCCGTTTTTTTTTCGATCCAATTGAGCGCCCTTTCTTTGAAGGGCTGTTCCATTATTTTCTCATCGTAATGGAACGACCAGTTCTGGTTTGCAACTCGCGCCTGCATGGTCTGCGGATGTTTCCCGGTAAACGTTTTCAAAGAACCACCGTGCATGTAATCATATTCTTCGACATCGGCAATATGTTCTGAAATCCATTTGTCAGAATGCCATAATGCATTGAAATTTTTCTGTTTAAGCTGCTGTATTAAAGGATTTTTTACCCAGCCGTAATGATATATGGATGCATCGACCATTCTTACGTGCAGCTTTCGTGCATCGAGTCGGAAACCCTGTGCATCTCCCCATGATTGAATCCCGATGCCCGGTCTTATGATTCGTATTTCTCTTCTGTACCAACGCCGTGATTTTCCGATATAGGCATAACTGCCGTAAAAATGAAAGTAGGAGAAAAGTAATCCCTCAACTTGCCGATCGTCCTTATACTGATCCATTGCTTTGCGGATAGCATCATAATCTTTTTCATGAAGGACTTCATCGCCCTGAAGATAAATTCCCCAATTGCCTTGCACACGTTCCAGTGCAATATTCGTCTGGCGGGAGAGTATGGAGCCGCCCGTCTTGATTGAGTCGTCCCATATAGTCTGAATGATGACGACCTTGGGAGATCGGAGTGATTCGACGGCTTCGAGTGTAGCATCGTCTGATTGGCCGACAGCCACAACGACTTCATCGCAAAGGGGCAAAAGAGAGCGAAGCGACTCAAGAAATGGATAGTCGAATTTTATGCCATTTCGAATGAATGTAAATCCAACAACCCGCATGGTAGGATGCTTTTACTGAATCGTGAACGTCATCGTGAAAATGTTTGCATTGCCGAAATCGAGGAGAAATGGAACGTAGGCATAATCCAGGCGGACGAACGAACAGACGATACCCACTCCTGCTGAGATATTCTGGGTTTCATATCCTGTTTGGTAGCCGAGCCGGAAACTTAGAACCCGGTCATAAACCGATTCGATTCCCAGACGAACATGATTATCGGCAACGATGAGATTCGAAGAGTACGTTGCATAGATGTTGTTATCGAACAGATCGACGGGAAAATTATATGATCCTCCGGCCTGAAGTGCCGTCGGCAGATCGCCTGCTTCCTGACGCATGGCTGACAGTGTCCCGAAATTCGTACAAACAACGGCGGCCTTCCAGCTCCCGCCGTTCCAGAGAACTCCGCAATCTGCTGCGTAACCGCTGCTTTCATCGATATAAATCTTTTGATATAGGTATTTTCCTGAGAACCCGATAGACAGATTTTCGAGAATTGTTTTTGAAATTGAAATCTGCATGAGAGAAGTGCGCGCTGTAAATGAAGCGACTGCGGGTCCGGGAATATCGCGAATTTCAATTCCGCCGATGCCGGTTGTATTGACCGAAAAGGAGGCATCGACGAACGAAAGAGGAAGCGATGCTGCAAGGAGGTCTTTCTGAATATCCTGAAACCAAGAAACGTGAGAGAGAAGGATGTCCGATGACGATATGCCGCTCAGCGCCGCGGGATTCGTCAAGGAAGTTTCGAGCGTAAAATCCGTCAGCGGCGATGAAGCAAGCGCGGCAATGCGCGCCGTTCCCGGAAATTTCAATTCTGCATACCGCGTGGATGTTCCCTGAGCAAAAGTGAGCACCGGGAGAGCGGCGAGTAGAATGAAACAAGCTCTTTTCATTAAAAATTCAGCCCTATTGAAAGAATATGAATTCCGCTCGGACTGTACGGTTCAAAAACATATGCATACTGGAAATCCGTTTGCCGATTAAAAATATTCATATGAAACAAAAATCCAAGTGATGGTTTTGCCGGCATTTCTCTGTTGAAAAGAATTTGATCGATCCCGGCGCGCAAAGCGAAGACATCGACAAGATAAATTTCAGTACCGAATCTCATCAAAGGATCCGATCCGATAAATTCCAATTCGCCCGTTACGACGGCCGGCCATGCAGCGGGCGTCCATGCGATGGCGATACGTTTTCTGAGCGGAAAATCCTCAATGTACGATTTGCCAAATTCTCCGTACAACGAGGAAGAGTCCCATTTATAATGTCCGTTGATATCCTGCACGACAACGGCACATGTAATATCCTGCGCCGGAATGTAGATAATTCCAACGTCAAATGCTGCCGTTGTGCTCGCAATACCCTGATAGAGTGAACTGTAATAAACTTTTACCGTCAGCCCGAATGAAAAGTTCGGTTTGGGACGAATGCCGAACGACAGCATGAAAGCATCCTCCGAAGTCGAGGTCATTCCCGTTTGAAGACCGTCGCTTGTTCGTCCGTCAATATTTGCTACACCGGAATTAATAACTGAGATGGAAAGCCCTGCATTCGGCTTCAACGGAACGGTATATGTGAGAAAATTAAGACTGCGATCCAGCGAAAGAATTCCATAGGATGCGCTCAAGTTTTTATCGGATTGGAAGGGAACAAGCGCCGGGTTATAATAACTTGTTCCTCCGTCTTCGTACACTGCCGACAGTGAATTTCCCATTGCCATGCCGCGTGCGCCGAATCCCATTCGCATTGCCGAGCCCGGCATACTGCTGAATGAGTTTTCGCTTTGCAGTTGAGCCTGCATCATGCAGGTTATCGAGAGTAAAAGCGCCGGCAGGAGGAAGCGCCGTTTGTTCATGCACCTGCTCATCGGATCACCAGAATCTTTCCCCATACCGGAGACTGTCCTCCGCCGGAGACAAAATAGAAGTAGACGCCGTTGGCAACCGTCTTTCCACGGTCGTCTTTGCCGTCCCACACTTCATCGAATTCGCCGCTCGCACGCGGAGCATTCTGAAGGAGCGTTCGAACCGGCTGCATGGCAAAATTTAAAATCCGTATATCGACATTTTGAGAAGAAGCAGAAAAATATTTCGTGCTGAAATGGATCCGTATATATCCAATATCGGGCGAGAAGGGATTCGGGTACGCATACGTCGTCCGTGTTTTGCCTGCCAAAGCAGCAGTACGATCGATATTCCAGAAAGATCCGAATGGCTGCAACGCATTATCGATTGTGTACGCTATCCCGTCCGGTCCGCCGACCCACACAGTATCCCCCTGGGCTCCGACGCAATCAAGTTCTGATGTTGTGAATCGCTGGGAATGGATTTGGTCGGTGACGGTGCCGCTGCACGACCACGACGCACCGAAATCGCTGCTGCGGTAAACTCCCTGATCCGTTGCTACGTAGACGATGGAATCTTTGCAGGCGATATTATGCGTAAAGCTGCCAATGAGCGCCGTTTGCCACGAATTTCCGCCGTCGCTGGANNCTGCATTTTAAGTGCAACGACAAAATCACCGGAAATAGACTGAGCCTGATTCTGATGCGAAAATTTTTTCCAGCTTAAGCCGCCGTCATTCGATTTATTAATGCCGTCTGCCGTTCCGGCCCACAAGGTTGTATCGTCGCTTGCGATAATTGCAAAAAGGCTGTTATTATAATTCGCATTTAAGCCGTAACTCGATGTTGGAGAAACATCGAATGATGCCGGCAGGAGCATCGATGTATCGATGGCGTCCATGTTATCTGCGGGAAGAATGATACGCTGCCATGTATTTCCGGAGTCGATCGATTTTCGCAGCATACCCGCCCAGCTTGCAATCCACACTGCCGAACGCGTCAAAGCGATGTCATATGTAATATTTTGCTGCGGTACGGTTATATCGAGCACACGCACATTATTCTTGCTGCCGTATTGTATAGTGTCGATTTTTCCGAAATCGACCGGCTGCGCAATAAAATTCCATGTTGTGCCGTGGTCGGTTGAATAATGCAGTCCGCCGCCCGTTTCATAATCTGTTCCGCTCATTGTTGTTGTGTATCCGACAGCCATCCATATCAAATTACCTCGTGCAGCGATCGCAGATATTCCCTTTGTATCGAAGCCGGCTATACCGGCAAGATTGATCCAGCTCACGCCGCCATTCAGGGTGTACGAAGGGCCTTCTGCAGTCGCAAACCAGACCGTGTCATTTTGAACATACACATCATTGATGGTATTGGACGAAGGCATGGCAGAAGGTACTGTACCGGAATCGGACAAACCGGCAGAGGAGAGTGTGTATTTCGTTATATGCTGAGCGTATACGACGAACGGCACCAGGCCGAGAAAAAAGATATGACGTATTTTTATCATGGCATGACCACCAGTGTGTCTGTAACTACATTGCTCATCGTCTGCGATTTATCGTATGCGACGAAAGAGTAAATATACGTACCGCTGAAGGTATCCGATGGAATCCATGTAATGGTACGCGAATAAGATCCGTTGCCGTCATCCGTCAACTGATAGTGTGTTCCATTTTGCGTAATCTGATATACAGCCGATATATCGCCGATTCCATCGGAGTCCGAAACCTGAACGGTCATCGTCATGGAGGTCTCTGTCACGGAATGTACGGTATCCGGCATCGTAACGCTTTCGATGAACGGCGGATGATTCGTTCGAGTAATAATGACAGGGGATATGATTGAAGATGATGTGAATCCGTTCGCACTCAACGCCTGGACTATAACATTCAATGACCCGACAAAAGAACGAGGCAGGGAAACGAGCGCATATCCTGAAAAGAGGCTGTCGTTCGATTTGGAATCCGGCGCAATTCCGTTATCCGCCAGGACGCCTTGTGTGAGTATCGATTGTGTGCTCCCGTTCACGACGGAAAATGGAACGGAGAAAATTGAGGATTCTCCGTCTGCATCGACAACCTTCGCCTGAATATTCAGGATAAGGCTGAGCGTATCATTCGGCGACCTCGGTTGCGTGCCTAGCAAGTCTGTATTGACGACGGTGTTCGGTGAAATCGAGACTTTGACGAGAAGGGGAACAGATCCGTTTGAATCGATGATATCGTCCGTTCGTTCCCTGCATGCTTCGAGCGAGAGAAGAGAAAACGCGATAAGAAGAAAAAACCGGTACCGGCGCATTGATTGCATATCCTGCATGGTGTTCAGAAAAAAATAATTTTTCGCAATCAGCCCTAGACGGCCTTTCCTTTGTTGGTGAGATTGTATTCTTCTTTTAATGTAAAAAAGTTTTTTCAAACTTCCAAGAAAATTAAAAAGACATAGAAAACGGGTTGAATGAGAATNNATGAGAATGAAACGATAAAAATAAGAATTGTAGAAAATCCGACAATCATGCGCATTCTACCGATAGGCGCATCGTCGGCAACCGGCGGATGATCGAGTTTGACGACGAACAGAGCAATAAGCGCCCACACCATCCAGGCGGACCAGCTGTACTGTGCAAACGGAATAATCTGTCCGAATTCGTGTTTTTTAATCACAGAAAGAATCGAACGAAGAAGGGCATCGAGCACCGAGGGCAGGCTGACTGCAAGAAGAAGAAAACAGGAGACACGGGAAATAGTACGGTGCAGTTTTCCAAACATGGCATATATGATATGTCCTCCGTCGAATTGTCCCATAGGAATCAGATTCATAGCCGTTATAAAAAATCCGAACCAGCCGACGCAGAGAAAGGGATAATGATAAATTTCCGACATAGGCGGGACAAACTGCGATGCAGGATGCGTCAAAATGGAACGAAAAAAAGAGAAAAGGAGGCTCGATCCAAAACTCAGCGACATGCCGTGCGCACTTGATGAGGCATTGAGCGTAAAATCATAGTCGGGATGTATGCCCAGAATAAATTCAGGTCCCGGCAAAGTCAAAAAGCCGATGCAAAGGACGATACAGGAAGCAATAAATCCTGCAATCGGTCCTGCAGCGCCGATATCAAACATTGCTTTTTTATTCGGCACAACCGACTTTGTCCGGATGACCGCCCCGAACGTGCCGAAATTCAGAAAAAGCTGAAAAAGGGCAGGTACAGGCGGAAAGGGAAGATAGTACGGCAAAGTCGCCTCGACCTTGTGATAACGCGCAGCAAAAAAATGACCGAATTCATGGCAGGAAAGAATAAAGAGGATTGCTACGGCATAGGGAATTCCGGCAGAGAAATTCGAGAGATCGAAGGGATCTCTGTTGAGCCAAAAAACACCGGCAATTGCGGTGCTGAAAAAAGTAAATAGAAAAAGGAAAGCATGGAGCGGCCACTGAAGCCTAAATCTGATTTTTTTTCTCATCTATAAATTCGAATCTTCAATTGTAAATTATTCATCATCTTCAGTCTATCTTTGTGTTTTATTTTATCTTCCATATTCTGCATCTAAATATACTGAGTAATTTGCAAGATATCTAATAAGAGGTTATTTAGTTCGGGGTTCTTAGTTCGTGGTTCGTAGTTCAAGAAGTTGAATCACGCTCACGCGTGATAACAGTATTAGGCTTCCGGCTGAGATTCGCGATTATCCATTTCCCATTCATCCTCTGTAGCCGACACCGGTGGTGTCGGAGTTTCCCGCGACGACCCGTCGCGGCTACAGAACAACAACAAAATTATTGTCAATTCATAATTCGCGATTCGCAATTCGCGATTTCTTTCCCCTTTGCCTTTTTTTTGCTCACTTGTTAATCGATAGAACAATCGGTATATTATCGTCTTATGAGACAAAAAACGAAACGTCTTCTTCTTATTATCGGAATATCAGCAGCAATAATTTATTGTTTTCTGCTTCTGCTCGATAACGTTATCATGCCGCACTATGTGCAGCAGGGAAAAACGACAATAGTCCCTGAAGTTATCGGCAAGACCATCGAAGAGGCAAAAGCGGATTTGAAAGCGAAGGGACTTGAACCGAAGGAGACTGAGCGCAAACAGGATCGGCATTATACTGAAGGGACGGTTATTCTGCAAAATCCGGCAGAAGGTTCGGAAGTAAAATTCGGACGGGGAATTTATCTAACTGTGAGCGGTGGAGAGCAGATGCTGTCTGTCCCTAGCTTGCGCGGGAAATCGATACGTGACGCAACATTTGATTTGGAGCGCTACAATTTAAAATTAGGCACTGTTCAATATGAAACGTCCGATGAATTTTTTGAAAATACAATTATGCGGCAGGAACCGGCTGCAGCGACAAAAGTAAGTTCCAATACGACCGTCAATATCGTTGTAAGTCAGGGTCGAAGCGCCGATAAATCGGCTGTGCCTTCTGTTACTTTAAAAACATATACGGAAGCGGAAAAAATTTTAGCACAAGCCGGGTTCAAGGTCGGCGTGGTAACGTATCAAATAAGCCTCGATTTGCTGCCGAACACGATTATTGAACAGTATCCTCACACCGGAGAACTTGCAGTCAAGGGACAGGCGATTGATCTTATTGTGGCGCAGAAGTCGGAAAAGATACCGCTGAAAGAAAATTGACATGAATGTTCTCGTAGCGCCATCGCTCCTGGCATCCGATTTTTCCCGGTTAACCGAGGAAATTAACAAAGTGGAAGAAGCAGGTGCGGATTGGCTTCATCTGGATATTATGGATGGACATTTTGTTCCCGCCATCACGATAGGACCGCCAGTCGTCCAATCAATTCGCCGATGCACTCAACTTCCGTTTGATACTCATTTGATGACTGAACAGCCGGAATTGTACATAAAATCCTTTCGTGACGCAGGATCCGACAGTATTACAGTTCATCAAGAAGCCTGCCGTGACCTTCGCGGAGTGATAATGCAGATTAAAGAAACCGGAGCAAAAGCTGGGGTAGCTTTAAAACCTGATACTCCTGTGGCAGTTTTAAAGGATATGATCGGCGAAGTCGACCTGGTGCTGATCATGTCCGTCAATCCGGGATTCGGCGGACAATCATTCATTCGATCCAGTATACAAAAAATCGAAGAATGCAGTGCATTGATCAAAACAACCGGAAAAGAAATACACATCCAGGTAGATGGAGGAATCAATAAGGAAACAGCACATTGGGTTCGCGAAGCAGGAGCAGATGTTCTCGTAGCAGGCACTTCTATATTCCATTCCGATAATTATTTCAAGGCTATCCAAGCATTGCGCAATTAAAAAGGTACGTCTGGTTTTCAAAAATAAATGCAGCTCGATATATTCTAAGAAATAGTTTTTCTTCTCACAGGTGAGATAAAGCCGGGTTTTAAGAGCATACGAATAAGGAATAGATCTAAGCCTGTCCCGCCTGAGGCTTCACTTAAGAAAAGGGGGACAAAAAGAAACTGATTAGTGTCTATGAATTCAAAAGCATGCCGAGTTGCAAAATATTTAGGTGATTTTTTTGATTGCTTGTTACAATAAAAACCAATATTATTTAGGAATTAAAGATATAATACTGCAAAAAGTAAAGCAGTGAGGATGAACGTATGAACTTAGATATAATTGATTACCAAGTTCTTGATGGTCTTCAAGCCGATGGAAGAATGAAGCGAAGCGATCTTGCAGAAAAAGTAAATCTCTCACTGCCCGCCTTGAGCGAACGTCTGCGGAAGCTCGAAACGGAGGGATATATTGTCGGTTATGCTGCAAAATTGAATCATAGGGTTTTCGGCAAAGATATTACTGCATTCGTCATAGTTACAATCGATTCATCCAAACATTTTCCGTCATTTGTCGAACATGCGGAAAAAAACGAAGAGATACTTGAATGTCACGCCATTACGGGCGAAGGGACACATATTGTGAAGGTACGAACGGATAATACCGCAAGTCTGGAACGATTGCTTGCAAAAATCCAATCTTGGCCAGGAGTGGTTCATACAAGGACAAGCATCGTGCTCTCATCGCAAAAAGAAACATTTCGAATAAAATTGCCGATTAAACCGAACAGCCCGGCTCCCGAAAAAATGACATAATTTTTTTCGGATATGTTTTTTTAGGTAAGCAATATATCCGCCCGCCATACAGGGAGGAATCCTCATAACGTCTTCGGATGACAAGTTCTTGGCTCGGCCGCTTTCGCTGTCAGGACCGGCGAGAGGGGATGGGGGACAGAGTTTTCTTCGCGCTTTTCGAAAGAAACGATGCAATTCAATATCATACAATATTCGGTGCAGCAGCACATCGGAACTCTGCTTCTGAACCCATCGGAAGAACCCAATCCTCTTTCTTCGTCGCTCGTCAGCGAGCTTGGACAGGCCTTCGCTTCAGCGCAAAAAGACAGCGACGTCAAGCTCGTTCTCTTTGATGCACAAGGAGACGCTGTCGCTTCCGGCCTGGAACCTTCCTATTTGAAGACCATATCAAAATTAGATTTCGAACAAAACGTTATGGAATCGATGGAAGTGATGAAGCTGCTTCAAATGATGTACACACTCAGGAAACCGATTGTTATGCTTGTCAACGGAAAAGCCTCTTCGTTTGGATGCTGCCTGGTTTCAGTGTGCGACATTATTATCGCAGCACGAGAAACAGCTTTTTTCGGTTCTCCTGAAGTAAAATACGGCCTCCTTCCCGGTGCATTCCTTTACTTCCTTACAAAACGTATTGGAGAAGGAAGAGCGAGGGAACTTGCACTTCAAGGAAATTCAATAACAGCGGACCAAGCAGCTTCGATCGGACTTGTAAGTATGGTTCTCCCGCTCATAGATCTAAAAAAAACCGGAAACGCCATTGCATTGGAATTAGCATCGGAGAAAAGCGGATCAGCGATGGGATTAGTCAAAGAATTGTTGTCCCGAATTCACGGCATGTCGGTCAACGACGCTGTAGAATATATTTCCAATCTTAACGCTCTGGCACGAATGACTCAGGATTCGCAAAAGGGAATCAAAGACATACTCAACAATCAAAATGTAAAGGAGTAATATGTCTATTTTTTCCGACTCAATCAGAACCGTGGCGGACTTTCCGAAGCCCGGAATTAACTTTAGAGATATTACGACATTACTTAAAGATCCAAAGGTATTTAACGCATCCATTGAAGAGCTTTATAGACTTTGCAAAGATAAGTCGCCCGAAAAAATTGCATGCATTGAATCGCGGGGATTTATTCTTGGAGCGCCTCTTGCATTCAAACTTGGAGCGGGATTTGTTCCGATTCGGAAAAAAGGGAAACTTCCCGCGGAAACCGTTTCGGAAGAGTATACACTTGAGTACGGAAAAGATTCCATAGAAATTCATAAAGATGCTATAGTCCCGGGCGAAAGAGTTCTTTTGCATGACGATCTCCTGGCAACAGGCGGGACGATGCAGGCAGCCGCTCGTCTCGTGCAAAGACTCGGCGGCATTATAGTGGGGATGTCATTCTTGATAGAATTGGAGTTTTTAAAAGGTCGTGACCTCCTTTCGCCATTCGAAGTCCAATCTATAATAAAATACAAATCGGAATAGAAAATACACATTAAGAAAAAGCTTCTAATCCTCGCCATGTCATTTCATTAACTCGATTGTTTAAGATTGTATAGAAGCGCTTAATCTGATTTTGCTGACCTGCATAATCCGGATTTCTATAGAAAAGATGCCGTCTTTTTGATGGTTTATTTCAAAATACACTGCATCGAAATTTATAAAAAAATGAATTGCTTACAACATACAATCTTGTTACTTTTGAAAAACGGTTTCCACTCATTATTATGATGAAAAATGATCTTTTGTCCGCTTTGTAATGAATCGAACGATGAATTTGCAACAGTCTGCAGCCATTGTCACAGCTTTCTGCAGAATCGTATTCCGCATCTCGATCTATTCGATACCGCATGGGGAGTTTTAGAAAATCCTCATAAGACGTTCAGGACTATAGCATTTGCAGAGCATAAAAGCTATGCTTTTTCACTTTTTGCATTTTTTGGGATTGGGTTATTCTTTGCTTTGATCTTTTTTTTCAAGTCAGGTGACCGCTTTGATTCATTGCTCCAGCTTATTGTCCTCAGCATACTTTGCGGAATTGCGCTCGGAGGCTGCCTGGCGCCGCTGATTTCTCTGCTCCATTATCGGCTGGTAAAAACCGCCCATGGACAGGGACATTTCAAAGCTTCTCTCGCGGTTTCAGCTTATTCTCTTATTCCTATTGTTCTCTCAATTATATTTGTTCTCCCTATAGAAATTTCAGCGTTCGGGATGTATTTTTTTACCTTCAACCCGTCCCCGGCTGCAATAAATCCCGGATTGTACTCCATTCTCATCGGAATCAACTTATTTTGTATTCTGTGGACAATTGTATTATTCGTAATCGGAACAAAGATATCATTTGGCGTATCCTACTTTCGTGCATTTTGGGGATCTTTGACAAGTATCGTTATTGCCGGTTTTCTATGCATGTGGGGGATGTCTGTGGCGCTCAATAGGTTTTTTTAGAAAAAAATAATGGCAACTCTTGACAAATTTGAAGAGATGGTGCAAAATATTTTTGAGAAATTACCGAAAGTATTTGGAGAAAAGGTAGATAATGTTCATATTGTAGTAGAAGACTCTCCGTCTTCAGATACTATCAAAAAAGTTTGTTCAGGAAAAAGCGCGCTGCTTGGCCTCTATCAAGGCATACCGCTTACGCAGCGAGGGTCCTGGTATGGAATGTATCCGACAATTCCGGATACGATAACTCTGTATAAGAACAATATTGAAGCGGTTTGTACGACGGAGAACGATCTGTATGACCGGATTGAAGAAGTTTTGCTCCATGAAATCGGGCATTATTTTGGAATGTCGGAAACTCAAGTACGAAACGCGATGAAGCATTATCAATCATCCACCAACTAAAGAAAGAGAAATTATGTCCAAAGTTATATTACAAATTTCATATGAAATCGAGGCAAGTAAACGCGAAGATTACCTTACGCTTGCTCAGCAATTAAAAATACATTTCCTTCAGGAACAGAAGAAAGATTATGCCATCTACGAAGTAAAAGGCAAGAAGAATTTCTTTGTCGAAGAATTTGTCTGCAAGTCGATGGAAGAGTATGAAGCATTGGAAGACGGTATGACCGAAAACGGAGAAGCTCTGGTCAATAGTCTGGAGGCTCTTTTGAAAGACGGCAAAGCAAAGTACGCAACTCTCATTGAAATTTAATGCGACAATGGGCAGCCTGAAAAGTAGGCTGCCCGTACTTTCGAAAATTAGTCAATGATTTTTTTTCGTTTTTTCCTCAGCAGTCTCAACAATTCTTTTTTTGCCGTGTTTTCATTATCTTCTAATTCCGCTTCAATTAATTACTGTTGTGTTTTGCCGTGCAGAAGTGTATTGTTTGCACGGCACTATACCTGCCCGCCGCACGTAGTACGTGTTATGGCAGCAGGACCTCAAAGAAAACAATATCATTCTTTAGGACTGGCAATGGAATTGAACCGGTCACATAACAGTCTTCTGCTTGTATTCATTTGTTCATAACTGTCGAGTTCAGGACTTTTTCGAAACGTATAGCATAAAAAACCTTTTTTTTGTACCTTAAGTAGAACATATTCATAATTATTTTAGTGAGAACCAATGACACTAACGGAACGAATTAATCAGGATTTAAAGGCCGCCATGAAAGCGGGAGATCCGGTTTTGCTGAATACGATACGCTCCATTAGAGCACAGATTATTGAGCTTTCAAAGCGAGGTACGGGATCTGAGATTACACCTGAGGACGAAACGAGCATTCTGCTTGGAGCTGCAAAGAAACGAAAAGAAGCGATAGAAATGTACGAAAAAGGGAAGCGCCAGGATCTTGCCGATCAGGAAAAACGGGAACTGGAGATTATCAACGGATATTTGCCAAAACCGCTGACACGGGAAGAAGCGGAGAAGATTATTCAAAAAATCATTGCCGATTCCGGCGCTGTATCCGCAAAGGACTTCGGCAAAATTATGCCTCTTGCCATGAAGGAATTAAAAGGTAAGCTCGACGGAAAATTGATACAGGAAATCGTCAAACAAAAGCTGGAATATTTAAAAATATGACGCTTGATATCATGATCGCCATTCCGGTGTTTCTAGGCCTGCTTTCCGGGCTGAGGGACGGTCTCGTTCGAAAAGGTATCGCTTTGATTTTGATGATTCTCACTCTCTTTGCGGGGCAGATGTTTATGCATGATATCGGAAAATTTTTAATCAGCTATCACATAGCATCGCCTGAGGATGCGCCGCGAAGAGGATTTTATTGCATTTTTTTCGGTGTCGGACTCATTCAGTCCATTCTGTACCGCCTTATCACGGGTAATTATAAAATCGGCGGTTTCTGGGACCGCATCGGGGGCGCAATCGTTGGATTTGCTCAGGGAGTAGTTTTTATAAGCATTATGCTTATGATGATGTCGCTCACCGGATTCCCGGATCGATCGATGATTAGGGATTCGCAATTTTATAAACCGATCGTAAATATTGCTCCGGAGCTGTTAGACGTTACATCATCTCTCCATTCCGAAACAGTCGATCGTGTAAAAAAAATAACTTCACCGGATGAACAGGAAGATTCTCCTAAAAAATTAAAAGACAAAGAATGAAGACGGCGGAGAACAATCGTTGAGTGTTTACAATGCATTGGAGCTGACCTCCCTCCAGACGAATCTCAGGAAACTCGAATTCCATAAAGTACTATCCCGCATTGCAGATTTCACCGTTTCGGATATCGGACATGCCGCTGTTTTGCTGCTTCTGCCGCATGCCGATGCCCGGACCGTTGCTCTTGAACTCCAAAAAGTTTCAGAAGCAAAAGAATTGATTATTTCCGAAGGGGCTCTGCCGCTCGACGGTTTTAAAGACATCCGTACATCGCTCAAGAAACTGGGGATCGAGAACAGTTTCCTTACGGCGGAAGAATTGCTGGAAGCAGCACAGACCCTCCGCTCATCGCGGATACTTAAAGTCTTTCTGTTAAAAAGGGAAAAAACTCAAACAAGTCTTTTTCCGTATACAAAAGATCTTTTTACAGATACGGTGATCGAATTTAACATCGCACAGGCCATCGACGAAAAAGGATTCGTCCGGGACAGCGCCAGCAGGGAACTGCGCGATATTCGGCAGCGGCTTGTTCAAGCCAACGAGGCTCTCAGAAAAAAATTGGATTCCATTTTGCGCCAAATTTCCGGGCAGGAATATCTTCAGGAAGAAATCGTCACGACACGCGACGGAAGGCTGGTTATTCCGGTCAAAACCGAATACAAGAATCGCGTTTCCGGATTTATTCATTCCAGTTCAGCAAGCGGTGCGACTGTGTTTATAGAGCCGACCGAATCGCTTGAATTGAACAATGCTCTGCGGGAACTTCAGCTTTCCGAACAAAGAGAGATCCATCGCATTCTGTCCGAGCTGACACGGCAGACAGCGGCTATCCGCGAACCCCTGTCTGCTGCACTCCATGCACTCGCAGAACTCGACGTCATTGCGGCACGCGCAAAGTATTCTATTGAAATCATCGGATTTGCGCCGGCGTTATCCGCTTTACCGGTCATAAAATTCAAGGATGCCCGGCATCCGGTTCTTCTCCAGCACCTCAAGAGGGAACAGATCGTTCCGCTGACTATAGAGCTGGGAGAAGATGCAAAGACGCTTGTGATTACAGGACCAAATGCCGGAGGCAAGACTGTTGCACTCAAACTTGTAGGTCTGCTCTGTATGTGCGCACAGGCAGGAATTCACATCCCAGCTGCTCCCGATTCGATCATTTTTCCATTTTCAAATTTTTTTATAGACATAGGAGACGATCAGTCCATCGATAACGACCTGAGTACATTTAGTTCTCATTTAATGGAACTAAAAAACATACTGGACAATGCGAACGGTTCATCCCTTGTTTTATTGGATGAAATCGGCTCCGGAACCGATCCAGCAGAAGGAGGAGCCCTTGCAGCCGGTATTTTACGGGAACTGACAAGAAGGGGCGCTTTAACGATAGCCAC
This sequence comes from Ignavibacteriota bacterium, assembly GCA_003162695.1. GTDB lineage: Bacteria > Bacteroidota > Ignavibacteria > UBA10030 > UBA10030 > Fen-1254. Next base: position 42,947 of record PMML01000075.1, read on the forward strand.
AACCCATCATGGAATGTTAAAGGCTTTTGCTCACGACGCTTCAAACGTCGTCAACGGGTCCATGGAATTCGATCTATTGACATTAACACCGACATACAGATATAAACACGGTATTCCAGGAGGCAGCTATGCATTTGAGCTGGCAGAACGAATTGGAATCGATCAAAAAGTTCTAAGACAATCTAAGGAATACCTTGGTGACTCGAAAGTTAGGATAGAATCCCTCCTGATGAATCTAGAACAAAAAATGCAGGACTATGCCGCCAAATTGAATGAGACAGAAAAGGAAAAATCAAAACTCGAGATGCTGGTCAAGTCGTACGAACAAAAAAACCTGCAGCTAAAGAGGGAAGTGGCGCTCATCAAGAAAAAGGCTGTCGAGGAAGCACGTGAAATAGTTTCCGATGCTCATTCAAAGATCGAAAAATCGATTCAGAGCATACGAGAGCATCAGGCTGATGCCGGGAGCATACGTTCATCAAAAGAAGCGCTCACCGGCTTAAAGAAAAATATAGCTCTCCTGACTCCAAAAGAAGAAACCTCCGAGTCAAACGAGACTTTTATAGCCGGTGATAGAGTCAAATTGAAACTCGGAAGTGGAACGGGAGAAATAATTTCCTTTTCGGGAGATGCAGCAAATGTTATCTCCGGAACTGCGAAATTAAGAATCCCTCTCAAAGATTTGATCAAGACCGAAGAAAAAATACTTCAATATACTTCATCTATATCTGGTCAACTTCTTATGGTAGAGGCAAAAAAAGAAATTGATCTAAGAGGTTTGTTAGGGGAGGAAGCCCTGCAGAAAACGCAAATATTTTTAGACAATGCTTACGCATCGGGTCTCATGCGTGTCGATATCATACATGGAAAAGGAACCGGAGCATTGCGCAAGCGTATAAACGAGTTCTTGAACGGCTATCCTCACATTAAGTCGTTCCGTCTTGGAGAATGGAACGAAGGCGGAACAGGAGTTACAGTTGTTGAATTCAACAATGAACAATAAATAATGAATCTCGACGAATACAATGCAAACTAAGGATTTAACATCAGGCTAATCAACATTGAACCGAAGAACAGCAGCACAGTGAACGGAAAAAATATGAAAAATCATCCAGTCATTAAAGAAGAACCGGTTGTCGATCTGAACCTTGCCAAACAGCATGGATTAACAGAAGAGGAATATGCAAAGATATTACAGATAATGGGAAGAGTGCCTACGTACACCGAACTTGGCATCTATAGTGTTATGTGGAGTGAACACTGCAGTTATAAGAATTCCATAGCGTTACTGAAAACACTTCCAAGATCTGGTAAGGATCTATTAGTAGCTGCCGGAGAAGAAAACGCAGGATTGGTCGATATCGGAGACGGTCTAGCTGTTGCTTTCAAGATCGAAAGCCATAATCATCCGTCAGCTATCGAACCGTACCAGGGAGCCGCAACGGGTGTCGGAGGTATTTTACGCGACATTTTCTCTATGGGTGCACGGCCGATTGCAGCGCTAAACTCGCTTCGCTTCGGAAATTTGGATGACAAACGTGTTCAATACCTTTTTAAGCGAATTGTCAAAGGAATCGGAGATTACGGCAACAGCTTTGGAGTGCCTACAGTGGCCGGGGAAGTCTATTTCGACCCGTGTTATAGAACAAATCCGCTCGTTAATGCTATGGCAGTCGGAATTGTCGAGCATAACGGCATAGCAAAAGCTTCTGCCTCAGGAAAAGATAATTCCGTTATGATAGTCGGATCGTCAACAGGACGCGATGGAATTCACGGCGCTACATTCGCTTCGGAAGAAATCTCGGAGAAGTCTGAGTCGAAACGGCCGGCTGTACAGGTAGGAGATCCCTTCGTTGAGAAGCTTTTACTTGAAGCAACACTGGAAGCGATCAAAACCGGTTACATCGTCGGTGTACAGGACATGGGAGCCGCAGGCATCACATGCTCGACCACAGAGATGAGCGCACGCGGACAAACTGGAATGGATGTGGACCTGGCAAAGGTTCCTTTGAGGGAAACGGACATGACGGCTTACGAGGTTATGCTCTCTGAGTCCCAGGAACGGATGCTGTTTATTGTAAAGAAAGGACATGAAGAGGAAATCGCTAACATATTTAAAAAATGGGACATAGAAGCCGAAGTGATAGGTAAAGTAACGGACGGTCCCATGGTCAAAATAAGAATCGGAGAAAAAATTGTTGCAGAGGTTAATGCGGAAACTCTTGTACTCGGTGGATCGGCTCCGATTTATTATCGCGAAAAGAAAGTGCCGGCATATCTTGCAGACATTCAAAAATTCGATATAAAATCTGTTCCGGAAGAAAAAAATTACTCAAAAAGCCTGCAAAAATTGCTTGCAAGACCGTCGATTGCAAGTAAACGATGGGTCTATCAGCAATATGATTCGATGGTTCGTACGAATACAATAACCAGCACGGCAGATGCGGCATTGGTCCGGATAAAAGGAACGAAAAAAGCATTAGCGCTTAAAACCGATGGTAATGGGAGATATGTGTATTTGAATCCACGACGAGGGGCACAAATTGCGGTTGCAGAATCTGCTCGAAACGTCGTTTGTGTAGGCGCCCGGCCGATCGCCATAACGAACTGCTTGAACTTTGGGAATCCGTACGATCCGGAAGTCTACTGGCAATTTTTTGAGGCTATTGGAGGCATTAGCGACGCATGCAAGGCACTTGAAACACCGGTTACGGGCGGTAATGTAAGCTTTTACAATGAAAGCACTGAAGAATCAATATATCCGACGCCTGTTATTGGAATGCTGGGCATCGTCGACGACGTAAGCAATATTTGCAATCATACGTTTAAATCAGCCGGAGATCTCATCTGGGAGCTGGGAATTAATTACGGAGAATTAGGCGGATCCGAATATCTTCAAATGCAAACGGGAAAAGCTTACGGGGACGCTCCTAAGCTCGATCTTGTTAAAGAAAAAGCGCTTTACGATGTTGTGCTTGAACTCATTCAAAAGAAATTAATCAAATCAGCACACGACATTGCTGACGGCGGAATTGGTATAACACTGGCAGAATCCTTATTTGAATCGAAACTTGGAGCGAGTATAGACCTGGTTGCAAAAGACTTACGAATAGACTGTTTATTATTTGGAGAGTCTCAATCCAGGATTGTTGTCAGCAGCTCTGCTGATGATAAACAAAGAATTATGGACATAGCACAAAGGCATAAGATTCAGGCAGTTGTCATAGGAAAAGTTACAAAAGAAGAAAAATTGGTAATAAACGAATGGATTGAAGCAAATGTAAGCGATTTAAAAAACATTTATGACAATGCAATCGAGTCGTGTTTGAAATAGTTTATTATCATAAGGAAGTAATCGATTACAATGGAAGCAGGAAGAGAGGATACCGCAGAAAAAAAGCTTGTGATTACATAAATTCAATTTCAGAATAAAACTACAATTCAACATAATATATATTATAGAACAATACAGAAGCGGGAATTTTGAACTGTTGATTCGCTTTAAATCAACGCTGTATCCTTAATAATCCCCCAAAAACTGCTGTTCTTGCTTCTTTTCTTTTGTGATTTTGAGTATTAGAACATCAGTAATATCAAAAAAAATCTCCGGCATCGGAGATAAATCATAATAAAATACTTTAAAAAACTGTTATTACAAAAAATCTCCTGTGTATGACCAGATTCCTGTCGGCCGTCCATTCGAATCGATCGTTACTGTAATCGTGTTTGATGGATCTTGGGCCGATATCGCACTTACAATGACCTGCTGCGCACTAACATTTACAGAATATGTCCCATTTTCATTTGATTTCAATTGTGAGGGAATGGCATATGCCGATCCATTAGCGCCTACATACGAGTATCCGCCGCCGCCCATAGAAGTCGGATGAATTCTATACTGATATGCATTGTTAGCAAGATTGTTTATATCGCTGATAATAGCATCTTTATTCGATTCTATGCTATGACCTCTGAAAAGGCTTATTCCTACCGCAATTGCGATACCAACAATAACGACGCTAAGAACGATAAGCAAAAATTGTTGTTGTCCTATGATGGACCTCTTTTAAATATTGTTTTATATGGAATTGCTTAATTTATGCAAATTTCATTCCAAATAGTCAAACGTCTATAAATGTGAATTTTAGCGCTTTATTGGGTTCTCGTCGGTAATATTTACCTTTTACCGTGTAGAATTGACACATAAAGGCAAAATAATTATGCCAAAATTATGCAAATTTATGATCCAATTTTACTTCGATGACCGATTAATCCGGATACAATACCGTTAATCTATGAGGTAAAATATCGACTTTCATCGATATAATATCGCTGCCAAGAAATTCTCCATCTATATGGACGGAAAATGAATCTTCGGCATTGAATTCTGCCTGCCTGACTCTTTTGAATGTAATTCTTTTATCGGTTACATGTGTACCGCGAATAATTCTCGGTATAACCGGTATCGTTTTAAGAAGCGGAATTTTTGGTATGACACACATATCCAGCAATCCGTCCGACGGATCCGCATCAGGGAAAAATCGGAATCCCCCGCCTTCATATCTGCCGTTGCCGAGACATATCAAATATTTTTTACCGGAGTCATTCCACGATTCTGACTGGATCTGTAATTCCTTTGCGCGATATCGAGCCAATACTTTTATTGCTGCATAAAGGTATAAGCTTAATCCACTGAGATGTTTAATCCGCTTTATTTCATTTGCTATTTCAGCATCGATTCCTATACCGAGACTGTTTATAAATATTTTAGTCTCTTCGTGCAGAACAGATTTTCTTTTAAAAACGATACTTCCGATATCAATGCTTTTTTTGATGCCGTTTAGAAGCACATCCAATGCTTCATTAAGCTTCAAAGGCATTCCAATGATCTTATTCAAATCGTTTCCTGAGCCAAGCGGAATAATGGCGAGTGCTGCAATGGAGTCTTTTTCATTCTTTATGCCAATTCCGGCTTCGATCAACCCGCTTGCAACCTCATTAATCGTTCCATCTCCTCCGATTGCCGCTACAACGTCGCAGTTCTTTGCAATTCCCCGGGCTATGCGCACAGCATCCAGACTGCCGTTTGTTTTATAAAACGAATAATCGATGTTTTTATTGTTAAGGAGAGCTAAAATGCGAGATTCGAATTTATATGCAGTTCCGTGTCTTGCAGCAGGATTGAAAATTATTCCGTATTTAAGAGACGGAGACATCGATCATCCCGGTGAAAACGATAGCAGCCGGACCCGTAAGGTAGACATCGCTGACTTTGTCCGCGTCTTTCCGGAAATCAACTTGTAGATCTATTTTGCTCTGAACCTTTACGGTAACGGGAGAAATTGTCCGCATGACAAACGAAGAAATAATTGCCGCAGCAACCGATCCTGTTCCGCAGGCAAGAGTTTCTGCTTCAACTCCGCGCTCATAAGTTCTTATTTGAATTGAATTATTGCCGAGCTTCTTAATAATATTTACATTCGTTCCGGCAGGATTAAAATCGGAATGATGCCGAAGAAAGGCGCCGAATCGATTGACGTCGATATCCTGTAGATCCTGTCCAAGTGCATCGGCTTCAATCACTACATGGGGTGCGCCGGTATCGATGGAATGATATTTGATAGTTTTTCCATCGATCGTAATGGATCGTTCCAATCGCAGGTCGTCCGGATTTTTCATTTTTAAAAGAATCGAATTGCCTGTCTTTTTTTTTGCTTCGTAGAGATATCCAACGGATTCGAACACGTGTGATTTTTTGGCTATCCCGTTGAGAATGGCAAAATATGCAATACATCTTCCGCCGTTGCCGCACATTCCGCCATAGCTTCCGTCTGCATTGTAATACATCATTTCATATGCAGCGTTTTTGCTTTTTCTTAGCAAGATAAGTCCGTCCGCTCCAATGCCCCACCTGCGGTCGCAGAGTTTCCGGGAGAGTTTTTGGGGACTCGCTATCTTATTCTTCCGGTCATCGATAACGATAAAATCATTTCCTGCGCCGGTCATCTTTGTGAATAAAAGATGCATCTGATTAATACTCAACAAGGAATGGTAAATACATACGAATCAATCATTTGAAACAATATTCGGCGAGCAAATTATATCGTTCATTATTCTCAATTAAAAATTTGCATTTTGCAATCTACAATTTGCAATTTTTAGTGGAGGTGCGGGGAGTCGAACCCCGGTCCGAAGAGAAGACCTACAGAACATCTACATACATATTCCGCCTTTATATCTCATATGCGGGAACTCCGGCAGACAGGATTAACCGCATACCAGCTCAGGTGTACCGCCTTTTGAGCGGATTCGCATCGCGACCCTCAGCACGTCGAAACGCTATCTCATCTAAGCGACGTCTTTATTCAAACCGGTGAGCAAACTTGAACAAGACGGGTTGTCTAAGTTAAATTAGGCAGCCAGTGCGTAATCGTAATTGGCACTTGTGTTTTTACCGCTTGTTTAGCGTGGACACGGCGACCACGGTATGCCATTCTGAGCATCCTCGTCCCCGTCGAAGCCAGTTCACCCCCGACGATACGAATTGCTCTCGATTAATATAACCAATGCGACAGCTAATTCCAAATGCGAGGTCTTGAACCAGCTCCTTCCTTTTTTCTTTTTTCTTTTTGCACCCTCTTCCCTTGCTTGGTCTCGAATGGATACAGCTTCTTTAATGAACGCGTAAGATATTCAAATGCTTCTTGAGGCGTATCCGTAAACTTAATGAGGTCAACGTCTTTTTGGCTTATCATCTGATGTTTTACAAGAGCGCTAAAATTGATTATTTCCGACCAGTACTTTTTATCGTACAGCACGACGACGACTTTCTTTTTGATCTTTTGCGTCTGGAGCAGCGTGAGGATTTCCATCATTTCATCCAGGGTTCCATAACCGCCCGGGAACATCACAAATGCCTTGGATAGATAGGCAAACCAAAATTTACGCATGAAGAAATAATGAAATTCCAGATCCAGATTCTTTGAAACATACGGATTCGGCTTCTGCTCGAAAGGCAGGCTGATATTCAATCCGATCGATCTCCCCTTTGCCTTTGTAGCTCCCCTGTTTGCAGCTTCCATAATCCCGGGTCCGCCCCCGGTAGAAACAACAAATCGATTATTTTGTGCAAGCGAATGCGACCATTTGGTCAGCATGGAAGCGAGCGTAACTGCATCTTCGTAATATTTTGACATCTGAAGTCCTTCGCATGCTTCATCTAATCTTATACGATCCCGCTTCTTCTTTGTCCTTTTATAGGTCTGTTCCGCACTCTGAAGTTCCCGTTTCGCTTCCCGCAACGGCTTCGTCCTTGCCGATCCAAAAAATACTATGGTATCCCTGATTCCTTCCTGCCGGAGCCGCCTCTGCGGTTCTATAAATTCAGAGAGCAGACGAATCGGCCTGGCCTCAGGGCTATTGAGAAATTCTATATTTTTATATGCCTTTTTCTGATCTGATTCAGACATATGCTTTGTGATTGCCATAAAATATCCTTTTCAAAAGAAATAATCGAGGTTACTATTCGACTTGATGCACACTGATTTTCTATGAGGCTTTCTCAAAAATATCCGGATTAATTAAGTACCCTGTCATTCTCGCGGATTTCCTGTCTGCCGAAGTGCCTTCAGCACAGCCGGAGGCCTGTAAATGACACAGCATTACCTGTGTCTTATTTCCTTAATAGGCGGGTAAGCGGCCAATTATTAATATCTATCCCAGATTCAATCGTTTTGCATCTTTTTTCATCGCTTCAATGACTGCAGCAATGTGATCGTCCAATGGTATTCCGAGTTCGCCGGCTCCCTGTACAATATCTTCCCTGCTGATATTTTTTGCAAATGCTGCAGCTTTCATTTTTTTCTTGACGGATGAAATCTCGAGATCCATAATCTTATTAGGCCTAATAACCGCCACCGCAGCTATGAGTCCGCACAATTCATCGCATGCATAAAGCGTTTTAGCCATTCGGCTCGTACGGGGCACGCCGGAGTAACTAGCATGCCCCTGAATGGCAGCAACTATTTCTTCCGGCCATCCTTGAGCACGCAATATTTCAGCTCCCTTGGCGGTATGTTCCGGTATCGTCGGAAATTGTTCAAAGTCGAAATCATGCAGAAGTCCGGCTATGGCCCACTTTTCTTCATCATCTCCGAATTTGGACGCATAGAATCTCATCGCTGCTTCGACCGCGTACATATGTTTCCGGAGCGCCTCGTTTTTTACATATTCATGCATCAGTGAAAGTGCATCTTCATAAGTCATAATGAAACCTCAAACTATGATTTCTGGTGAATATAAATTATATCCCTAACTGACGATGCATTTTTTTAGATCGTCTTCTGATCATATGAACAAAGTCGAAGTATACTGCACCCTTGGCATTTGGGCTTTCTGGCAACGCATGTCTTGCGACCATGTAAAACAATCAAATTGCTGAAGAGGTACCAATCCGATTTGGGCACCAAGGACATAAGGTCTTGTTCGATCTTTTCAGGGTTGGTTTGTATCGTTAGTCCCAATCTATTTGCAATTCTTGTTACATGCGTGTCGACTACAACTCCTTCCTGAATGCCGAAGGCGCCGCCGAGAACGCAATTTGCCGTTTTTCTTCCCACGCCGGGAAGTTTTGTGAGAAGCTCCATCGATTTCGGGAAAATTCCATGAAATTCCGTTTCGATCATTTTACAAGCATTGATAATATTCTTTGCCTTCATACGATAGAAACCGGTAGATCGAATATCGTTTTCCAATTCAGGCGGATCAGCCCTCGAAAAGTCTTTTGAAGTTTTGTATTTAGCAAAGAGGGCCGGCGTAACTATATTGACGCGAACGTCTGTGCATTGTGCCGCCAGCATGGTCGCAATCATCAATTGTAAAGGATTTGAAAAATTCAAAGCAGTTCTCGCTCCAGGAAATTCCTTTTTCAAAGCTGCGGTTATTTTTGATACTTTCTTTTTATTTATAGTGTCAGGGTTCATTAAACAATTCTTTCTTTTACAATTAATGATGCTTCTTTCATAGAAAATATTTTTTTGAACTGACCTAAATGACTTGAAATCAAGAGAAGAAGATGCTTCATCTCTGCTTTATCTTTAAGGTGAACTTCTAAAACCGTCTCGCTGTCAAAACCGGAAAAAAGACTTTTCTTCCAGAGATACCGCGTCAAAGAACCGGTTCCAATCTTATCAAACCAGGAACTAAGCTTATCCATCACAGTCGAAGGTTCAATTTCCCTGTTTCGGATGGTAAGCAAAATTTCATATTTCTCAGCTGGTTTGCGTCGATATCCCTCAGGGGAAAACAGGTCATATATCTGAATTGAATGAATTGCATGGGTAAAAAGATCTTTGAACCCGTTTGATAAGAGGTTGAAGAAAATCGATTCCATAACGGTCAATGTGTCGACGCCGCCTATTATAAAATCCGATGCATACAGCGTTTGATGATCCGATATATTTGAAAAGCCTCTTGACTTTAATAAACGTCTTGCCGATAAAGCGAGCGGTTTTAACGCCAGATCGTTAATATCTTCGCTCGAATACTTTGAAAGTAAAGCATCGTAAACGTTTATTTTTGATGGAATTATGATCTGTTTTTCAAGCTGTTTTGCATGCTCAAAAATTAGCTTTTGAATTTCGCCCAGGTCGGATCGTATAGGTGTGGAAAGGAATTCGGAGAGATTGCCCTTAAGAGACTGAACGGACTTTGCCATTATCTCCTCGATGCGAGCTGTAAAGGCTTTTTCTTTATTCTCGGATTCCTGCAGAACATGATTTGTAAATTCCTGAAGCTCTTTGATGTGTTCCTTTTGATTGGAGATGCTTTTTTCTTGATGCACCAGAGATATTTTCAATATCTGGCTTTGTCCGGTAAGTATCTCATATATTCCCATGTCGCTTCCCTATTTTTTATGTTTTTTGAAAAAAGATGTAATTGTTCCTATTGTCCATGTATTGACCACGTCTTTTGGTTCCAGCCAGCCTTTCCGGGCTATACCGACGCCGTATGTTATATCATGAAGACCGCGTATGCTGTGTGCATCCGGATTAATGCAAATAGGCACTCCTTTTTCCTTCGCATATCTGACCCATCTCCAATCCAGATCAAGTCTGGATGGATGTGCGTTGATTTCAATCGATTTACCAAGATCGGCCGCTGCGTGAATCACCTCACGCAAATTAACAGGATAACCATCTCTCTCCAGCAGCAAACGTCCTGTTGGATGGCCAAGAATGCTTGCATACGGGTTTTTGAGGGCGGTAATAATCCGATTGGTCGCTTCAGATTCAGTCATCTTAAATTTCCCATGAATCGAAACAACGACATAGTCCAATTTTTTTAATAAACTGTCAGGATAGTCGAGTGAGCCGTCCGGTAAAATATCGCATTCTACACCTTTGAAACGCCGGAGCTTTTTGCCATTTTCATCTTTTTTTGCGTTTAGCCTGTCAATAAAGTCGATTTGACTTAAAACTTTCTGAACGGACAATCCACCGGCATAAACGGCAGATTGACTATGGTCTGCAAATCCGATAAATTCCCAGCCGAGCTTTTGAGCCTCCGCTGACATTTCTTCAAGCGTGTTTAACCCGTCGCTCGACGTCGTATGGCAATGGAATGCACCTTTCAGGTCTTTTTCTTCGACCAGTATAGGAAGACTCTTCTCGGCTGCATGTATCTCCCCATTCCCTTCCCGCAGCTCCGGTGGAATATATTTCAATCCCAACGAAACATATATAGCTTTTTCGTCTTTACAATCAGGAATTTTATGTTTCTGTTTGTTTTTGTCGAATTCTGAAAAGCCGTATTCATTTAAGGTAAGGCCGAAAGAATTCGCTCTTGATCGAAGCTCGATATTATGTTCTTTGCTGCCCGTAAAGTATTGAAGAGCAAAGGGATACTCTTTTTCATTCACAATTCGGATATCGCATTGAATTCCGTTTTCAAGAATGCAGCTTATCTTCGTATCTCCGTGTGCCAAGATTTTTTCTGATTTTAGATGATCGAGAATCGATTGCAGGATGGCGGGTCTTTCTTTTTCGGATGAACAAACCAAAATATCGATATCTCCGATAATTTCTTTCCTTCGCCTCAGACTTCCCACATATTCGCAGTCCTTGACTCCTGTAATGGTATGTATAAACGATACGATTTGATTTGCAGAGGAAAACGCATCGGGATATAAATGATGTTCCTGAGCTCTCCTTCTGATGAAGATTCCCTGCAAAATGTTTTCTTCGCTTTTTTTACCGAATCCTTCTAAATTTTGAAGTTGATGTTTCTCACATGCTTTTTGCAGCTCATCAATAGTCTTAATGTCCAATTTGTCAAAAAGAATACGCACTTTAGCCGGACCGAGTCCCGATACTTTCAGCATTTCCAAAATGCCGTCCGGAAACTTTTTCCGAAGCTCGTTCAATATTTTCGATTCACCGGATTCGCAGAATTCCGTAATTGTATCCGCAATGCCGGGTCCTATGCCATTAAGTGTCGTCAATGTCTTGTTCTTTACCAAAGCGGCAATATCTTCCGTAGTACTTTGAATGACTTGAGCTGCTTTTCGGTAAGCACGGACGCGAAATGGGTTATCTCCATTGACTTCCATGAGAATGGAGATATCGTCCAGCAAATGAACTATCGATCCGGTATCTTTCATGTTGCCGCTGCCTGTTGTGTGATTATTTCTGCAGACTCAATATTTTTAATTAGTTTTTCCTTGTATTCAAGCAAAATATTGGCTATTGGAGAAAATTCCGTGTAATTCATCAGCTCCATGCGGATTTTAGCTGCGTTCGGATACCCTTTAAGGTAACCTGCATAATGCTTTCGGAATTCAAAGATACCGCTTGTGTTTCCTTTAAATTGGAGCGATAAATTCAAGTGTTTCAAGAGGATATCGAAACGTTCGTGAATCGATGGTTGAGCATCAAATGTGCCTGTTACAAGAAAGTTGCGTGCTTGTTTGAACAGCCATGGATTGTCGATCGCTGCCCTTCCAATCATCACAGCATCACATCCTATCGAGTCGAACATTTCAGCGATTTTTTCCGGAGTTCCTATCGAACCATTAACAATAATTGGAATCTTTACAGCTTCCTTTACTTTTGCAACCCAGCTATAATCGGGATCGCCTTTATGAGCTTGAGATCTTGTGCGGCAGTGAATCGTCAGACCAGCGGCGCCGGATTGTTCTGCAAGCCGGGCGACTTCAATGATGCGTATGTTTTCAGCGTCCCAGCCGAGGCGAGTTTTTACCGTTACGGGAAGCCTCGTTGCCTGAACTACATTCCGAATAATTTTTTCCATCCGGGGCAGGTCGCGTAAAAGATCGGATCCGGCTCCGTTGTTCGTAACATTTTTTACCCAGCATCCGCAATTAATATCGATGATATCGGGACGCAATTCTTCGGCCATTAGCGCTGCACGCTGCATAGAATTCGGATTTCCACCGTAAATTTGTATTCCAAACGGTCTTTCTTCTTCGAGGAATTCCATCTTCTTATGGGTCTTACCGGAATTTCTAACAAGACCCTCGGAATTGACGAACTCCGTATAAACGATATCGGCTCCAAGACTTTTACAGATAAGACGGAACGGCAGATCGGTAACTCCCTCCATGGGCGCTAACAGCAGCGGTTTTTCGATATTGATCTGACCGATAATCATACTGAAAATATACGAAACCTCGCAGGCAGTTACAACTGGTATGTTTTAGGTCCCTGAACTTGAATCCCGCTAACGCGTGATAATTATCAATATCCCGGCTGGTTCAACGTGCTGCGGGTATTGCGGTGCTGCCGTGGTTATTCTGTCCTTTGGTTTTATTGTTTTCAGGTTACTGTTTTCAATTTTAAATTTACCGTAACCACTCAGCATATCTTGAAATAATTGATTTTTGGTAACTCCTCAGCTTATTCTGAAACAATTGGTTTTTGCTCTGTTATAAATCCCCCTGTAAAACAGGGAAATTAAGTATCATGCATTCGCATGATACATTTTTATGTTTCCAACTCCGGTTTTTTGCAGGTGGATTTTGATCATTATATAACAAGCCGAGTTACCATGAATCCATATAAAATGCATACCATATTTATCATGCAGAATCACGCAACGATAAAGCCAAAGAAATCGAGACATCGATTAAAAGATTCTTTTTTGCCAGGCTGTGGAAAATCTAAAACGAATGAAAGAAAGGGATTACAACGATAGCGCAGAACTTACAATTTCTTAAACTTTTTTATTAAAGCTTTTCTTGTGGTTTCGATAGATTCCGAGATTATTTTGATATCGGCAAGCACAGGCATGAAATTCACGTCGCCCTTCCATCGCGGTACAATATGAAAATGAATATGCTTATCAACACCGGCACCTGCAACACGGCCGAGATTTGCCCCAAAATTGAATCCTTCCGGCTTGCTGAACGCCTGCAATGCTTTGATGGATCGTGCTGCTGTTGCCATGATTTCTTTATATTCTTCAGGCAAAAAACTCAAAAAGTCTGCAGTATGTTTGTAGGGTACAATAAGAACATGTCCGCTGTTGTACGGGTATTTATTCATAACGACAAAGCAGTTTTTTCCACGCCAAACAACGAGATTCTTTTGATCAGCCTTCCTGTTCTTTTTCATCTCGCAAAAAAGACAGGTTTTTCTTTTTTCCCCCCCTTTAAAGGTGTCTATATATGCGGATCGCCACGGAGAAAACATGTTTTTCACAATATACCCGATCAAAATAATCGAACACTTTTTTCAATGAAGGAACAGTCAAAATCCTGCTTAAAAGATACATAAAGAAAAGCTTCAAATCAAAGAGATGCGAATCGACTCTTCAATAGTTCATGTTCCTTTAGAAATCGATTGACATCGAAAAAGAAGAAACATACTCGACGTATCCGTCCATTTGTACGCGCGGGAGAATGGAAGCACGCATCCGCATTTCATGATTCTTATGGGCTGCATTCCATGCCGCTTCCATGGCACTGAGCACATGATTCGCGATCAGGACATACGTTGCCGTCGATGCAACGGCATAATATGTATTGGCCTGTCCGCGCATAACGCTGTACGATGAAAAATTTGCAGACACTTTCTCTGCCATCACATCGTCATCCGTATAAAGCGAAATGCTGCCATTCCAGGCATCGTCCCAGCCTCCGACAAATTGGGGATACTTCCCTATCAGTTCATAATACTGCTGTTGAGGACGCAATGGAAGGTCATGTGAGAAACCGTAATACTTTCCGCTCGTTGCAGCATCACCAATCTTACTTTCGAGCAGATTAAGATTAGTCCAGTTGACACGCTGCCAGGGCGGCAGATTTGGGTTGTTCGAAATTATAATACCGCTGACATCGAATTCCGGCAATTCCAATTGGATCCAATTTACATACCGCACTACCGACCAATTCTGATCTGCATATGTCTGGAAATTGTTGGTCTGTCGATCCCCTTTTTTATTATACACGGCATAGAGAACCCACATGGCAACTTCAACGCTGAATGTTGTTATGCTTTGCCAATAACTTTGTGTGTAGAACTGCCCTGCACCCGGAACAACAGCAGAGAGCAATCCTGCTGTCATAGGTGAATACCGCTTCGGCATTTCCGTTCTGACCGAATCAGCCGATATTTGCGCCTGTTCAACCTTTGAAGCATAAAAGTCGACATCGAAATTACCGGTCAGTGCGCTGCCTGCGGAGGAAGCATGGGCCGGTTCGATCTTCCATTGGGATTCCGCCGCAAAAGGAAAGAGGAGTAAAACAACAAATACTATTTTTCCCATAAAACGCCTCTTAGTATAACTTCATGCTCTTCGTGATTTCATTCAGTTCAAAACTAAAAAGTATACCGAAATAAAATCGCCATTCTTTGCCGTACGTAATTACAGTGAATGTAGGATCTTCAACGTTTTTGGTGAACCGGTCGAACCCGTACGCTCCCGAAAAAAATATACGCGTCGGATATTCATACCAGGAAAAAGATTCAAGTCGCAGTTCAAATCCGGCATCTTTTTTCCAATCGGAAATTCCCGGAATATCGCTGTTCCATGCATCGCCGATATCCGCGAAAAGGGATCCGTAGAGTTTAGAAAAATATACCGGTCCGAGACGCATATCGATATTCCGGATAAGCGGTAAACGATATGTCATATTCAATACTGCCGTCTCGTTTCCGCCGATGGCATAGAACGGATAACCCTGCATTCCGATTAATCCGCCTTCATAAAAATCAAAAAAGTCGTCGACTGTCGGACCGATTATAAATCCTGTCCGTAATCCCAACGACAGAGTTTGATTCTTAAACGGAAGTTGAAGATGCTCGTTCCAGTTGAATTCGAAGCGATTGATAGGAACCGGAGTATAGATCGGTTTTCGAAACCCGTTGCTGTAATCGGTAGAATCCGTCGGATCGTAATTGTTCAGCTCACGCGAATATTTCAACGAAATCGTCCTGCCGACTGGATTGATATCGCGGTCCACCATCGGGAGTATCCCGTTGTGGGAAAGTTGAATCGAAAGAATATTGGAATTTAGATACGTAGATCGGATCCCCGGAACAATATAGGCATGGGAAGGAACTCCATCCTGCCAAAGCCAGCTTCCAAAATCCTGACTGTAGCTGCTCATAGAATATTGAAGTTTTAATTGAATCGACGGGTCGATAATCGGCTGTCGCAATGAAAGGTCGAATTCAAAGAGGTTGTACGCGATGGTTGCTTGATAATGACGGTTAATATCCGTCCACCAATCGAATCCAAAGTTGGTTTTTCTCGTAATATTATACAGCTCCGCTGTTGCAGTCGGCTCAAGTCCGAGCTGGTAGAAGATAGGCAACCGGTCGTGATATTCGAAAACCAGAAAAAGGTCGGCTTCCATCAGCCGATTGACTGCTGCGCCGCCGTAGATTAAAATTTTATCGAGTACTTCCTCGGAACTGAAAAAGATACCAGGCTTTAGAACATCGATGCCTGAATTATGCTCGTTGTACGTATCTATACGCAGGAGCGGCATAAGCATGACACTTGTAAATTTTGAATGATAGGGTTTGACCGTATCTTGAACAGTCGAATGAAAATCACGCTGAACGTCATCAAGAGAGTCTCCGAACGTATTTGAAACCGGTGCATCTATTGGTATGTTTTTTTTATATGCAGCGCTGTCCGATAAAAGTGCGAGCTTATATCCGCTGGAAGTGTACGTTGCATAGGCAAGATTATAAGCCGAATCGACATTTGGGAAGAAAGCGCCGCCGAGAACGTTGGTCACCTGCCGGCATGAATCGGACGATAACGACCTTGCATAGATATTGAAAATACCCGTTCTATCCCAGGAAAAATAAAGAGAATATCCATCCGGCGAAAAGAAAGGATTGCGTGCATCCGCGTTTGAGACCAAAAGCCTGAAGTTCGATCCGTCGCTGTCGATAAGAGCAACCGACTGATTATGCTGCAGGGAATAACCGAAGGCTATCTTCTTTCCATCCGGAGACCATACCGGGGTGTAGACCTGTTCCCCGTTCGTATTACGGGTCAGGACTTGTATATTTTTTCCTTCCGGATCGCAAACGTTTAAATTCATCGTTCCGTCCTTGCTCGATGTGAAAACAATCCGCTTTCCATCCGGTGAAAGTTTCGGATCCAGTGCCCGAAGGCTTTGTGTAAGTCTTTCTTCTTTATCCCGGGCTATAGTATAGCGATAAAGATCTCCGTAAGCAGACCAATGGCGGTTGTTCCGGGTAATCTTTGCATAGTAAAGATATGTTCCGTCCGGTGAAAAGGATACGGGAGAATGTACACCCGGCACGAGAAGTTTGCTCACGCCTGTTTTTAAATCATAAAGATACAGAGCGCTGAGAGACGCATAGTCCTGATCCTTATTGGATACATACGCAATCGTTTTTCCATCAGGTGAAAATGCAGGCGATACATTCTCAAATCCATCGGGTTCAATAATCCGGCCGTCGACTAATTTCCCTTTTAAAGAATCGGCGGTCGATTGATAGATTCGTTTCTTATCTTGCTTCCATTCTTCATAGAGTTCTTTTCCGGTTTTATGAAGTGCGGCTTCTATAGCACCGTCCATCGTCAAACGCATTACATCGCCAAGATGTCTCGATATATCCTCCAGCTTTTCAGTCCCGTATTTCCGTCCGATATAATCCACAAGAGAAAATCCGGAATTATAAACCGACTCGCTTCCAAGTCCGGTTTTTTCAAACATACCCATGTCTTCCCATGAGAGCTGCTTACCTTCCAGCATATACATCCGCAAAATCATGTCTCTATGCGTGTCCCAATAATCATATTTGAGCGCGGGATTGTTATACTGAGCGGTTCCTTCTGCAAACCACGCTGGAACGAGAAATCCTGAAATCGGATACGAAATGACAACGTTCGGGTATCCATACAGAACATCGGGACGTCGTTCCGCTTCATACCCTAGGTATTGCAGATAAAAGGCCGGAATTTTTCTGCCGAACTTCAATGAAGATTGAATCTGAATGATATGTGTAAATTCATGCGTAATGACATTCCAGAGCCATGGATGCGATCCGCGCAGATCAAAATCCAGCGATGATGCCCATATTTCAATCCGGTTTTCAAAGAATATAGCTCCACCGTTCGAATAATCGTCATGGTCTCTGACAATAAATTCGACTTTTTGATCCGGTATATGGTGATACATATCCGTGACGGGTTTATATATGCTTTCCGCTATAAAAGCTATTTCGTGAGCCGTTCGTTCGGCTCCCGTATGGAAGTTTACAAAAAAATGCGCCGTCTCCAGCGTATGCCATTCGAGTTCCGTATGATTGTAATCATCCTGTGCGGCGAGAAGGACGGGAAACATGCAAAAAAAAAGAAAAGAGAATCTATTTATTTTCATAAAAAAGAAACGCGCTCCATACCATCATTTTTCATTTCAACATTCTCATTTTACGACGGCAATTTTTATGATGGCAGAGTCCGTGTGATTGCTGCTTTTTGCTTCTACGCGTGCAAGGTAGACTCCCGTTTGAATCCGCGAAACATCCCAAAGAATTTCATTGTCAAATCCCGCTTTGCCGGTGCCGTGAAGTTCGGTAATCGACGTTCCCGCAACATCGAATATCTTGATGGAAATAGATGCATCTTCCGCAACGTAAAAACGAATGCGCGTCGTCAATCCGTAGACAGGATTCGGCCAGTTATAGAGGCGATCCTTCGGGAAGAAACTCGCGCTCAATGGCAGAGATGATGGAGTCGATACGGCAAAATTTGAATGCACAGCGTCTTTACCGAACTGGCTCCAGAGGAAATTTTGAGGAGAATATGCCGTATTGATTTCTTCTGCATTTATTGTTCCCGCAGCATTCACAGCAAGAACTCCGACATTTGAGTTCCCCGTTTTAAACAATGCCGGAAAGATCGATCCTGCTGTGGAAATCTGAACTGGAAACCCGTTCAGGACTGAACCGTTATTTTGGTAACCGTGTAAAGCTCCGCCGGAGGTTGCCGCAAGAATTTCAGGCGATGACGATCCACCGCTGTTCAAAATCATCGGTATTCCCGTGAACGTGCTGCCGTCATAGAGAGTAATCGGAAAATGGTCGAGAACAATACCGTGCTGACTGATGGCAAGAATCTCTTTTCCTGCTGTGAAAATGATATCGGAGCTGCCGTCGCCGTCGATGTCCGCTAGAGCAAGAGAAGTGAGAGAATCGACCGGTAAAACGACATCAGATAATTCACTCAGATCGGCCGAGAATATTTTCATCTGCGTGCCTCCCTGCTGGGCCGCAACGATAAAATTACCGGAAGATGATTGTGATGCGGCAATCATCCATGGTCTGGATGTATCATCCAACGCAGCAGGCGGCATTCCTCTGCCGAAAATTTGAGAGTTTGTCGTTCCGTAATATTGGAGCGCATTCAAAGGCAATTGAGTGAGAAATGAAATTTTAGAGTGCGCAATTTGAGTATCCGCTAAAACATGACCGAGCGAATCTACAATCCAGATCTTGCCGGAATTTCCTCCGAAGACGAATTTTCCGGAAGCTTTCGTCAGCATCATCGGTGCAGTCGTAATCTTGTCGTCCAGCAGTATGATCGAATCTTTTCGCCCGGACAGCGTTCCATCCGCGTTCATTTGAGCTTTGAAGACATAGATGGAGCTGTCTTGAGCTCCGATCATCGCAAACGATGCGCCAGATTCAACGATGACAACACCGTTCCTTCCTCCTTTGGAAGCGTATAAACCTGTCGCATCCGATGTTTTGCTTGTTCCGTTCGGCCTGAATAAATAAATTTTTCCGCTGTCGATAATCGCAACCGTCGAGTCGGTCGAGAGAGGATAACCCGGTGATTTGGAGGTCAAAGTCTTTGTGAATGGAGTATACGGACTGCAAACGCTGCCTCCGATCTGTAGATCGGCGGTCATATGTGCCGAACGTATGCTGAAATTATTTATTGTAATAAGACTCGATGCTCCGGAATAGCTGTTGCTGTTCGGATAGGTGGACGGCCCGAATGTTTTCGTTTTCGTATAGATGGGAGACGGGTTTTGCAGGTACCAACAATCCTGCGCCGAACCATCCTCGGCTCCGGAACCCAAGGACAGACCGATATCCTGAGGACCGCCGGCTTCCTCCAGATCTATCCCCCGATGAGCCGAATCGATATTGACGGTATTGGAAGCAAGATTGCTCGCAATGACAGACTCATCGATATGCCAAATTAGAATGCCTCCCCCGTCGTATTGTCGGCTCATGTCGTTGATCGGGTCCATATAGCCGATGATTGCCCAATCATAATTTGATACGCCGATAACGGTGCCGGCAATTAAACTATCGATGGAATAGTTGAATGCCGTCGTATCCTTTGGAATCGTCAAGGAATCGAGTGTTCCATCCTTTGAATTGGACGTCAAGCTTTTTTTAAGAAATGTAATTTTAAGACCGGTTCCCAACGGATTTCTATTTCTATTCTCAAGCAGAAAATATTCCGTAGGACTAATGGGGACTTTGTATATCGTATCCTGAGCGGATGAATGCAGGCTGACGGCAGGAAGCGAGATGACCGTATTTTTTGTAACCGTAACCGGTGCAGTCCATCCCAAATATATTTTTTCCCATGCACAGGGTTCCGGCGGGAAAAGACCGTTAAATGCAAAAAATGCCGCTCCATCCATCAACCCGAAGTCGCCTATACCGGATGCTCCGCTCTGTGTATTATATAAATCCGGCAGTCCCAAAAAATTTCCGACACACGCTGCGAATAATCCATTGATACTATATTGAAGGGTGTCCGCTCCCGTGATGCCCGGTATGATACGCGACTCTGTTTCCGGGAGAACAATAGAATTCGTTATATGAAACGTTCCATTGCGGACAGGAATACCTTGAGAAGCCTCTGCAGGCATTGCGGATGCGAGAGCCGTCGAATCGAAATAGAGAGAAGGAAGATCATACGGTGTCGGATCTTCGCCGAGAAGGCTTACTAAATCGATATCCCGGCCTGTGCCTGCATGGAATACGACGAAAAGATCGTAGCTGCTGAAGTCGACGGATGGAAATACGGAATCTGCCTTTTGCCAGCTGTTAAAGACCAATCCCGCCAATTTTGAATAATCCGATCCGACAGTCGGAGGAGAATAAGACGACATGGGCAGCGTTAGATGCACCGGACCTATAACATCGCCTGCTACGTTTAATTTTCCATTGGATACTTTTTTAAAATAATTTTTTAAGAAGAGAATTTTATTCGAGAAGTAGGCCGAATCATGCGGCGCCGGATCTATTGCGCCGATATCGCTTTGCAAAAAACTACCGTCTCCCGAGGTCTGGCTGTTCGTGCTTTTCGGAAATTCTACCATGACCGCCAAAATGCGAAGCGTATCCCGGGCTGCCACCTTCATCGACGTATTGCTGAAGACTTTATGCCGGAGGATGGGTATTTTTTGAAGGCGGCCCGGATGTGCGCCAAGCGCAGACGCTGCAAACGCGCAAAGAAGAACAGAGAAAAAAATCCGCCTGAATTTCATAGAAATTCCGAATAGTTGATAGAATTGACGATGCAAACGTGAAATATTTTTACCATCCTATCGATAATGAGAGACGCATTGTTTCACCCAAAGGATCTTCATTTGACGCTGCACTGATATAGCTGAAATCGAATCCATATACATCATACCGGATACCGGCGCCGAATGTCATGAATTTTCTATTGCCGGCACTGGGATCTTCATAAAAATATCCGACACGCAGTGCAAGAAGCTTCGGACTTCCATACCAATATTCCAGACCGGT
>PMML01000075.1:64241-64369 GCA_003162695.1 Ignavibacteriota bacterium
GGATCTGCTTGTGCTCTATCGATATAAAAAACATTTGGTCCGATATTAGATATGTTGATTCCTAAACGGAGATTGTTCCCGAGGTCGACATCGGCAAATGGAATCACGACACTTTCCGGCTTATAGAG
>PMML01000089.1 GCA_003162695.1 Ignavibacteriota bacterium
GCTGGAATAATGTTTTTTGTCTCGAGGATATTGGATGCTGTCTTCGATGTGGTCATCGGCATGACAGCCGACCGAACCAAAAGCCGGTGGGGCAAATTCAGGCCATATTTATTATGGGGAGCCGTGCCGCTTGCTGTTGCCGCTGTGATGACGTTTACAACGCCTGCATTCGGAGAAGCTGGAAAACTGATATATGCCTATGCTACATTTATCGTTTTTATGTTTTTATATTCGACCATCAACATCCCCTATACGGCTTTGCTGGGCGTCATCAGCGGGGATCCCGTCGAAAGAACAAGCGCTTCGTCTTTTAAATTCATGGGCGCATATTTAGGCGGTTTTATCGTTTCGGCGACCGTCCTGCCGCTGTCGGCTTATTTTGGTCATGATAGCGTCGCAAAAGGATGGCAGATGACAATGAGCATTTACGGTATAGCGGCGATTGTTTTCTTTTTTATTACGTTCATTTCAACGCATGAACGTATTCAACCGATAGCAAAAGAAGAAACATCAGTGAAAGATGACTTGAAAGATTTATCGAAAAACGCACCATGGATGCTGCTGTTTGCCGTGACGATTCTTTTTATTCTCTTTACCTGTATCCGCATGAGTGTAACAACCCATTATTTTAAGTATTATATCGGAGAACAATCCAGTCCGCTGCTGACGCATATCTACAACTTCCTGCTCGCGTATGTACTCAATCCGATCTACGGTCTCTTCGGAGGACAGGCGTCAGCTTTAATAGACGATGCACATAAGTATGGCTACGAAGTATTGACATCCATTTTTAATACATTGGGACAAGGGATATCGTTAGTGGGAGTACTCCTGGTGCCCTGGTTTGCCAAACTTGTCGGGAGAAAGAGTGCTGTCCTTATTCTTTTCTTCACCGCACTGATCTGCACTGGTTCATTCTATTTCTTAACTCCCGAGAACTTAACGCTGATCTTTGTTCTCCAGCTTATCGGTTCAATCGCCGGCGGCCCGATTTCCGCACTCTTGTGGGTTCTCTATGCGGACACGGCCGATTATTCCGAATGGAAGACCGGCAGAAGGGCGACCGGACTTGTTTTTTCCGCTTCCATTATGTCGACAAAAATCGGCTGGGCTGTTGGAAGCATGGTGGCCGCTTTTATACTGGATCAGACCGGATTCGTAGCCAACGTCGTGCAGAATATCGACGTTAAAAACGGATTGAAGGATATGATGAGCATTATTCCCGTTGCCGTTGGATGTGTTGCGTTCATCATTTTGGCGTTCTTTTATAAATTGGACGAAACGACGATGGTGAAAATAAAAACCGATCTCGATTCAAAGCGACTGGAAAGCAGCAAGACGCAGGCATAACCTGCGTTAAAAAACATGAAATGCGGCAAGATTACCGCTTAAAAGAAAATTTATAAAATATTATTTCCCTGCTGAGTTCAATGTAAGATGTGTTGCTCTGCAGGTTTTATTCTTAAGCAACGAGGAGAAAAAATGAAAAACAAAACAACCATTATAGGAAAATCTCTGCCAAATATTCCATGGGAAAAAAAGCCGAAAAATTGCAACGATGTCATTTGGCGATGGAGCAAGAATCCGGTTCTTGATTGGAATCCGATTCCGAAAGCCGCACGGATATACAACAGCGCAGTTGCACCGCATCACGGGGAATTCGTCGGAGTTTTCAGAGCGGATCAAAAAAACGGACGGGCGACATTATTTTCCGGCAAAAGCAAGAACGGACTCAAATGGATCATCGGCCCGGATCCGATTCAATGGGTCGATGAGAACGGGAATCCAAACCCGACAAGCTATGCGTACGATCCCCGCCTTGTTCAAATAGACGATACATTTTATATCGTCTGGTGCGACGATTTTCACGGCGCGTCCATCGGTTTAGGACGTACGAAAGATTTTAACACATTCACTCGCATGTCCAATCCGCTCATGCCGTTCAATAGAAACGGCGTCCTGTTCCCGCGAAAAGTCAACGGCAAGTACATTCTCTTCAGCCGTCCGAGCGACAGCGGACATACGCCCTTCGGCGATATATTTATGAGCGAAAGTCCGGATCTTGTTCATTGGGGAAATCACAAATTTGTAATGGGCAAAGGAGGCATGGGCTGGTGGCAGGGCACGAAGGTCGGCGCAGGCCCGATTCCAATCGAAACCACCGAGGGCTGGCTGTTGTTTTATCACGGCGTATCAGGAACCTGCAACGGATTTGTCTATAGTTTCGGAGCGGTCATCCTCGACATCGACCAGCCGAACAAAGTACTGTACAGAACACGTGATTATCTGCTGACGCCGGAAAAACCTTATGAAACAACCGGATTCGTTCCTAATGTCACATTCCCATGCGCAAACCTGTACGATGCGGAAACCGGCCGGATTTCCATTTACTACGGCGCTGCCGACACATACACGGCAATGGCTTTTACGCAGGTTGATGAATTGATCGATTACATAAAGAACAATTCGGAAAAGATATAAGCGGCGTCCTATCGCCGGCAAGCCGATGCCGGAATCATCCGCGATGATCCATCGCGGTTACAGAGAAAACCAAGGATATCAAGTTCATGCTGTGCAATGAGCATTTACAAAAAAGAACAGCAAACGTAAAAAGGAAAAGTCATGCGATTCGGATATTTTGACGACACGAACAAAGAATACGTCATCGAACGGCCGGACACTCCACGATCCTGGAGCAATTATCTGGGATCGACGGAATACGGCGCGATCATCACCAACAATGCCGGCGGCTACAGTTTCTACAAGTCGGCAGCACAGGGCAGGTTCACGCGGCTTCGTTTCAATGTTATTCCCATGGATCAGCCCGGCCGGTATTTGTATCTCCACGACAAGGAGAGCAAAGACTTCTGGTCCACAAGCTGGCAGCCGGTCGGCAAGCCGC
>PMML01000036.1 GCA_003162695.1 Ignavibacteriota bacterium
AGCCGCGACGGGTCGTCGCGGGAGGCACCGACACCATCGGTGTCGGCTACAAAGGGTCGTCGCGGGTGCTCCCGACATCACTGATATCGGCTGCAATATTGACTGCGGAAGCGGTGTAATTCAAATTTTGACGGAAATACATAGAGGGGAAATTTATCTCAGTAAAAAGATCATGTTTTTCAGTATATTTCGATGCCATGTATGCAAAAAACATCGTTTTTTAATCAAAAATTAAACTTTTTTATCAAAAAAGTGTCCAATATATTGAATGAGCCTCTTAAAAGATTTTGAACTTGTTGAAAAATTCCAACAGGGCGATGAGACCTCATTTAATGAATTAGTGAAACGATACCAGGAAAAAATTTACTGGATCGCACGGCGCATTGCAGCGGATCACGATGCTGCAGATGATATCGCGCAGGAAGTTTTTATTAAAGCGTATTCGGCTTTGAAAGATTTTCGGGGCGATTCCGCGGTTTATACGTGGCTGTACCGCGTGACCGTCAATTTGTCTTTGAATTATGTCAGACGCAAAAAGGCGAGGAATTTTTTCCGCATTGATGATTTCTTTACATTGGAATCGGATGGAAACGACAGTCCGGATAAAATATTCGAAGCGAAAGAGCATAATCAATTATTGAATGAAGCTATACAGCAATTGCCGGAGAAACAAAAAGCAGCTTTTATACTTCGGTATCAGGAAGAATTAACGTATGAGGAAATCTCGGATATCCTCAAAACGTCTGTCGGCGGATTAAAAGCGAATTATTTTCACGCAGTTAAGAAGATAGGAGAGTATGTCAATCGTGCGCACAAAACACGTTCCATTTGAACTTGTCGATTATCTTGAAGGCAGCGTCGATGCTGCCGCACGCCGGCGAATAACGGAGCATCTCGATACATGCAAACGATGCCGGGAAGAGATGGAAACCATTGCCTCGACAGTATCGGAATTGAAAGCGATGCCGGAAGAGACGGTTCCGCAGACTTATTTTGCAGGCTTCCTGCCCCGCCTTCATGAAAGTCTTCAGAAGAAGCGTGAGAAAAAGCCGCTGTGGAATCCGCGGGCTGTCTATGTAACGGTTCCTGTGCTTTCCTTTGTCGTGATTTTTTTCCTTTTGCTGAATGTACCGATACTCGAACGGAAACCCAATTTGCATGAATCAATACGACCTCTTATCGTGGATCTCTCTCCGGACGATATTGCTGAAGTTATGGGATCGAGGCTGCATGGAGAGGTATTGAACGAAACAGAAAATCCTGCCGTATACAATACGATGATGAGAAAACAATACAATGCTGCAAAAGTTGTCAAGGATGCACTCGAGGATAAGTCCATGTCTCTATCGCTGAATGAAAATGATTACCAGGGTGTGATTGAATCTCTGAATGATGATCAGGTCGATCACATTATTGTAAGATTGAAAGAAAGGACGATTTTATGAAACGTTTATGTACGTTCTGTGTCTCTCTTTTTATTCTCGTTTTAATGGAAGGACATTGTGTCTATTCTCAGGACGGTCGTCCATCTTCTCCTTTCGGGGGTCCCGGAGCGGCAAAATTCGAACAATTTAAAAAAATGCGTATTATTGAAGCGCTCCATCTGGACGATGAAACTGCAATCCGGTTTGTGACAAAGTATAATAAATTCATAGAAGAGATGAGACAAGCGGGAAAAAAGAGAAATGAGATTATCGCCAGGCTGGATGATGCTTTAAAAAACAATGCAAACGAAGAGACGCTCGAAAAGATTATCAAGGAATTCGTTTTGTGCGACGATCAGGCGGGAGATATACGAAACAAGTTTTACACGGATCTCAAAGATGTCTTCACGACAAAACAGCTTGCGCAGTTTATTGTTTTCGAGAAAAACTTTAATCAGAATATTCGGGAAATAATGCATGAAATGACACAGGAGAGAAGAGAACCTTGAAAGAAATTGCGAATCTCGAATTGCGAATTGACGAGAGAGGGGGAAGGGAAATTGCCAATCGCGAATCTCGAATCTCGAATTTGTGAATTAACCAATTAACAAAAGAACCAAATAACGTCGAACCGAAGCACTGCAGCACTTTGAACGTTGAACCTTTGAACAGAATATATTTAGATTATAGCGCTTCAACTCCCCTCCATCCGGATGTTGCCGATATCATGCATTCTGTCGAGGCGGAATATACTGCAAATCCTTCTTCTATACACTGGAACGGACGGCAGGCAAGAAAAAGACTCGAGGAAAGCAGGGAAACAATTGCGCGACTGCTTGGCGCTGCGAACGATGAAATATATTTTACAAGCGGCGGCACGGAAGCCGATAATGAGGCTCTTCTCGGAACATTTTTTGCTGCAAAAGGGAAAAATAAAAATCATCTTATTGTCAGCGCTATAGAGCATCACGCTGTTTTACGCACTGCCGAATATATCCGCTCTCTTGGGGCGGAACTGACCGTCATTCCTGTGGATAAAAAAGGAGTGATCGATCCACAAGATGTTATTGCGGCACTTCGTCCTTCTACCTTTCTTGTCTCAATCATGCTCGTCAATAACGAAATCGGGACTGTTCAGCCGGTTTATGAAATAGCGCGGCAGGCGAAAGAAAGGGGCGTCCTCATCCATACGGATGCTGTTCAGGCAGCCGGAAAAATTGACATCAATATGGACTCACTGCCTGTCGATTTGCTTTCCGTCTCTGCACATAAGATCTACGGCCCGAAAGGGATCGGAGGATTGTATGTGCGGAAAGGAACGGCCTTAAGTCCTCTTCTTTTCGGAGGCGGGCAGGAAGCCGGAAGAAGGCCCGGAACTGAAAATATTGCCGGCGCCGCCGGGTTTGCAGCGGCTTTAAATTTGTGCACGATGAAAATGGAGTCTGAAAACAATCGATTGAAAAATTTAAAAAGTATGCTGGCAAATGGGATTAAAAAACATTATCCGGATATCATTGTAAATGCCGAAGGAACGGAAACGATTCCTCAAATTCTAAGCATCTCGTTCGATTCAAAAGCTTACAATATTGATGGAGATGCATTGATCCTCGGCATGGATCTGCAGGGAGTCTCGGTCACAAGCGGATCTGCCTGTACTTCAGGAAGTCTGCAGCCGTCTCATGTTCTCATGGCAATGGGACACGACGAAGCAACATCACGCGCTTCTATAAGGTTCTCNNATCGCGGATTGCAGCCGGAGGCCTATAAATGTCTTCACGCGCAAGCGGGAATCTATATGGAGAGAAGGGGAAGAAATCGCGAATCTCGAATCGCGAATTGCAGCCGGAGGCCTATAAATGTCTTCACGCGCAAGCGGGAATCTATATGGAGAGAAGGGGAAGAAACCGCGAATCTCGAATCGCGAATTGCGAATTGAAAAGTGTAAACTGTGAAACTAAAGAACCAAGTAACTAAAGAACGGCAACACTTTGAACCAAGAACCCAGAACTACGAACTACGAACTAACTCCAACATAATCCCATAACGAAGTCCCTGCCGGCTGACGACAATCTCTTGAATGGAAAAATGAGACAGCACCTCTCGTAGAATAATAATGCCGCCCAGAAGAATGTCCGCACGGTCTGCAACGATAGCCGGATAACGCAATAGATCCGGAAGTGTAAGACCTGCAAGCTGTTCATAGATAGAATCAACATGTGATTTTTGAAGCCGGTATCCATGAATCTTCGGACCGTCGAAAGCTTCCAAATTCTGATCGAGTGCAGCAAGTGTTGTTAACGTCCCCGCAACGCCATATAACGCAGACCCTGGCGCAAAGAACGGAAAGGATTTTAATTGATTCCGGACATATTCGCTTGCAGCTGCAATCGAATCAGGATCGGGGGGAGATTTCCGCAAAATTCTTTCCGTCAATCGGACGGAGCCTATATCAAGACTCTGAGCATTGAAAACGTCCGATCCACGACCAACAATCAGTTCTGTACTTCCGCCGCCGATATCCAGCACACCGCGAACTTCATCGGACTCCGGAAATCCCCAGAGAGCGCCTCGATAGGTCATGAAAGCCTCTTCACTGCCCGAAAGAATCCGTATTTTAATTCCGGTATGTTCAATTATGAATTTTACAAAATCTTCACGATTTACAGCGTCACGCAATGCGCTTGTTCCGTATGCTGCAATTGTCTCAACACCTTCTTGAATGGCGATTTGCCGATATGCCTGCAGAAAGCCCAACACGCGCTCAAAAGTCTCAGGTGCGATGCATCGGTTTTGATCTACACCTTTCCCAAGACGAGCGATGGCATGTTCATCTCGTATAATTCCGGAGATACGATGTCCCTCAATTTCTGCAATGAGCATCAAGATGGTGTTCGTTCCGATGTCGATGGCGGCTATCTTCATAAAAATGTGCTGCAGTTCAACGTTCGATGTCCTGCCGTGCTGGAGTTTAACTGTTCCTAAGTTATTCAGTTATTTGGTTAGTCAATTTACAGTTTACCATTTTGTAAGCGCTACCGCCAGCCATTCGTTTTCTGTAATAAATTCGACGACTGAAAGCCGTTTCTTTGAAAAAAGAGGAATAAGAGATTCATAATCGATGGTTAATATTCCCGATAAAATTAGTGTATTTCCCTTCTTGAGCTTTTTCGAGAGGATTGGGAGGAATTTCGTAATTGTCGGGACATCGATGTTGGCGATTATAAGGTCAAATGCTCTATTAGGTATCTTATAAGCGCTTCCAAGCAGAACATGCACTTTTCTACCAACTCTATTCTTTTTAACGTTTTCAAGGGCATTAGAGAGCGCCCAGGCATCGTTATCGATGGCAATTGCGGAATATGCACCAAGTTTGACCCTTGCGATGGCCAAAACACCAGTGCCGCAGCCGAAATCAAGGATTTTTGCGTTTTTTTGTAAATACCGCTCAAGAAGAACGAGACTCAAGCGAGTCGTTTCATGATGTCCGGTTCCAAAAGACATTTTCGGGTCTATATGAATAACAATCTTGCCCTTATCTTTTTTCCGTAATTTTTTCCATGTTGGTTTAACAATAATCGATTTTGTCGCTTCTACAATTCCAGTCTGAGACTCCCATTTTGCATTCCAATTTTCTTCATGTATGATTTTATGTAACACCGTTAATTTCAATTGTGGAAATTCTTTAGCAAGGTTTCTTAATACTGTATATAGATTCTTTGAAGTCGTTTTAAAAGGAACTTTTGTAGAAATATAGCAAGAAATAAAATCCTGTTCTTGTAAAAATCCGGAGAACCCGATTAATGCCAACTGACCTGAAAGAATGTCCTGATGGGAGAGGGGAATAGAAATTCTAAATTCATGCCATTTTCGGTTAAGCATTTTTTGCCTTTTTTTTATAAAAGTGCTGCGGTACTGCGGTGCTACCGTGTTGCGGTTCAACGTTATCGACAATGCGAAGCTTTGAATCATTGTCGTTTAGGATCATAACTGCAGCACCGCAGAACCGTTGAACCTCACAACCGCAGCACTGTAGCACTGCAGAAGCGTTGAACCTCATAACCGCACCACTGCAGCACGGCAAAACAGCAGCACCTTAAATAAATACTACTTTCTGCTGAATTTTGCGAGTGCTTCACAGATTTTATCCTGTACATTCCTATAAACATCCGGTGAACCTAAAAAATTCTGCATCATGATTGAAAAGGCAAGAAATTCTCCATCTTTTGCGGCAACATAGCCCGCAAGACAACTTACACCTTTGAGTGTGCCTGTTTTTGCACGCAGGTTATCTTGACAATTCGTAGAGATCATCCTGAATTTGAGTGTTCCGTCCATTCCGGCAATAGGAAGTGCTGCATAAAAATGCTTAAATAAATCCGGGTTCCGGTATATTCTGATCAGCAGTTGAACAATGACATCGGAAGAAAGCAGGTTGTAACGCGAAATACCGGACCCGTCAACCATGCAATATTTTGATGAATCGATTCCCATAGATGCCATGAACTGGCGCACGGCGTAAATACCTCCCTTGGAACTTGGCGGCATTGAATATTTTTGCGCAGAGAGCGTTTTTAAAATATTCTCGGCTGAAAGATTATCGCTTTGTTTTAATTCATGAATAAGAACGGAGTCAAGAGAAGTTTCATGCACAACAATACAAGAGGCTTGTGATGGTGTGATGCCGGAAGCGACCGATCCTCCGATTGAAATTCCATGCCGCCGTAACGACTCTTTTAATAATTGACCCGCATAAAGTTCAGGTTTGCGAAGAGAAACCGAGAATGTCCTGGGTGTATCGGTTACCAGCGCTTCTCCTTCGACGATAATGGTATTGGGCCAATAAGAAGACGGCCTTCGGATTTTTAAAATATGGCGCACGGAATCGGCGGTTGTGGATGACGAATTCAGAACTTGCACAAACGCAGTCGCAGGATTGATTGTTACGACAGCCGGATCGCCGATTTTGAATGACGGCTGAATCCGGACTTCGATGCAATTTTTATTGACCGACAATGCGGAAATGCACGCTTCATCCGGATCCGGTTCATCATCCCACATCCAGCCCATTCCCCACGGCTGATCGTCGAAAAACGAAGCATCGGTGCAAATTCCATCCCGTACTGATGTAATGCCCCGACTGACAAGCTGAGCGGCCATTGTATCCAAATCGCTCGAATGTAACTCCGGATCGCCATAGCCTTTCAGATATATTTTCCCTGCTGTGCCGACGGCGTCTACGGTGTCGACCGACAGTGTTGTCTTGAATGTATAACTGCTCTCCAGAATTCCCAGCGCGCTCGTTGTTGTAAAAAGCTTCAGCGTAGATGCCGGATGGAGAAATAAAGAGCTCTCGCGATCATATAATACTTCGTTCCGATCGAGGGAAACAATTTTAATACTCGCAGTTGTTTGCGCAAATGCAGAATCCTGAAGAAAGATATCGATATCGTGCTTCAAAAGTCTTTTCGGATCGGAAGAAAAAGGGAAAAAAGAGCCGGTAGTACAGCCGCAGAATAAAAAGAGAATAGAAATATATGTTATACGTGAAACGTGCTGCAGTGCAATGTGCTGCAGTGCTGCGGTTCCCGCCATAGGCGGGTAAACAAGGTGCTGCAGTTTCATTGTTATTCAGTTCGTCGGTTCTTTGGTTATTTTGTTTTATTGTTCTTATAATATTGCTGTAAAAATTATCAAGATGCAAGGTCGTACTGGAAAGAAATCGCGAATCTCGAATTGCGAATTGCGAATCATGAATTGACAATAAATCCATTGTTGTTCTGTAACCGCGACAGCTTGTCCCGAGAATATTGATAGATATTATCGGGAGGTCGTCGCGGGAGGCACCGACACCGCCGGTGTCGGCTACAGAGGATGAATGGGAAATCGCGAATTGAAAAGTGTAGATTGTAAACTGCAATGAGTAAACCAAAGAACTAAATAACTGCAGAACTGCAGAACAGCAGCCTGTTGAACGTGTTGGGTTTTCTTGTTTTGAGGCTTAAAAATGGGTATATTTCAACGATTAATCATTGTGAAAAGG
The DNA here is from genome assembly GCA_003162695.1 of Ignavibacteriota bacterium. Classification (GTDB taxonomy): domain Bacteria; phylum Bacteroidota; class Ignavibacteria; order UBA10030; family UBA10030; genus Fen-1254. Next base: position 7,465 of record PMML01000036.1, read on the forward strand.
GCGTATATGCTGGATTTTTTTAAAAATTTATTCGGTTCAAAACATGAGCATGACGTCGAAATGCTCTACCCGCTTGTTAAAGAAATAAATGAGCATTTTGAACCGCTTCAGGCGCTTTCCGAAGAAGAATTGAAAGCAAAAACTGCGGAATTTAAAAATAGAATTACGGAAGCTGCACAGCCTGTTCGTCAAGAAATTGAAAATGCAAAGGAAGAATTAAAAACGGCTGTGACGTTCGAAGATCGGGAGCGTCTGTACAATTCAATCGACGATTTAAACGATGAACTCGATCGGAAAATTGAAGACACACTGGATGCACTTCTGCCTGAGGCTTTTGCAGTTGTAAAGGAAGCATGCCGGCGGCTGGTAGGGCAATCGTGGGATGCGGCGGGCAACAAGATCGTCTGGGATATGGTACCCTTTGATGTGCAGCTTCTGGGCGCTATTGTTTTACATCAGGGTAAAATTGCAGAAATGGCTACCGGAGAGGGAAAAACGCTCGTTGCAACGCTTCCTTGTTATCTTAATGCGCTCTCCGGCAGGGGAGTGCACGTCGTCACGGTAAATGATTATCTTGCGGAGCGTGACAGCCTCTGGATAGGCAGGGTATTCGAATTTCTGGGATTGACTGTCGGTTGTATTCTTCAGAACATGGATCCGCACCAGCGCCGAATCCATTATGGAATGGATATTACATACGGTACGAACAACGAATTCGGTTTCGATTATCTGCGAGACAATATGGTCGTCAACGCAGAGGAAATGGTACAGCGCCCGTATAACTACGCCATTGTTGACGAAGTCGATTCCGTGCTCATCGACGAAGCACGTACGCCGCTCATTATCAGCGGACCGGTTGCTTCGGAAGACCATAGATTCGATGAAATGAAACCTTACGTTGAACGGGTGTACAAAGCGCAGCTTAACTTTGTGGCAAAGATTACATCTGAAGCTGAAGTTCTCCTGCAGCAGAAGCGTATTGAAGAAGCGGGAGTGCTGCTGCTGCGCGCACAGCGAGGACTGCCCAAGAATAAAAAACTTCTCAAGTTATTTTCGGAGCCCTCGAATAAAACCCTGTCGCAAAAAACAGAAGGCACGTATCTGCAGGATCAAGGCTCGCGTATGCATGAAATAGACGACGAACTCTATTTCGCTATCGATGAAAAATCACACGCAATCGATCTGACGGATAAGGGCCGTGAATTTCTTGCACAAGCATATCCCGGAAACGACAAAGATATTTTTATTATTCCGGATATAGGAACAGAACTAAGTCTTATCGAAGGGGACGCAGCTCTTTCTTTCGACGAGAAGCAGCGGAAAAAAGATGCTGCCAATAAATTGTTTGCCGAACGCAATGACAGGATTCATACGATTTTGCAGCTTTTGCGGGCGTACTGTCTCTATGAGAAGGACGTAGAATATGTGGTCTCCGACGATGGGAAGATCATGATCGTCGATGAATTTACGGGACGCCTGCTTTCCGGACGACGTTATTCCGAAGGTCTGCATCAGGCAATCGAGGCTAAGGAAGGAGTCAAGGTCGAACGGGATACGCAGACACTTGCTACCGTGACGCTTCAAAATTATTTTCGTATGTATAAAAAACTTTCCGGTATGACCGGAACTGCGGAGACTGAAGCCTCTGAATTCTTCGATATCTACAAACTGGATGTCGTTGTTATTCCTACAAACAAACCCATGGTAAGAGACGACGAAGACGATCATGTCTACAAAACTAAGCGTGAAAAATATAATGCCGCTATTGAGGAAATAGAACGTCTCCGCGAAAAGAAACAGCCCGTACTAGTCGGAACGACAAGTGTCGATGTTTCGGAAACCATCAGCCGGATGCTCAAGCGAAAGGGCATCCCCCATAATGTGCTCAATGCAAAGCAGCATCAGCGGGAAGCTGAGGTCGTTGCGCATGCCGGTCTGCCGGGAAGTGTAACAATCTCGACAAATATGGCAGGACGCGGGACGGACATTAAACTCGGACCCGGAGTGCGGGAAGTCGGCGGGATGCGCATCATCGGAACAGAGCGCCACGAATCACGCCGCATCGATAGGCAGCTGCGCGGACGCGCAGGCCGGCAGGGGGATCCCGGTTCATCGCGTTTTTATCTTTCGCTTGAAGACGATCTCATGCGTCTTTTCGGCAGCGATCGAATTGCCAGGATTATGGAACGAATGGGACTCGAGGAAGGCGAAGTGATTCAGCATCCTATGATCACGAGATCGGTCGAGCGTGCTCAGAAAAAAGTCGAAGAGAACAATTACGGAATACGAAAGCGTTTGCTGGAATACGACGATGTGATGAACCAGCAGCGCGAAGTTATCTATTCGCGCAGACGGCACGCCCTTCTGGGCGAACGAATCAGAGACGACATATTCGACATGCTGCACGAATCGTCGATCGATCTGACGCGGAAATATTATGCAGATGGAAATCTCGATGAATTGAAAAATGAAGTCCGGGCGCGCTTTTTAGCCGATATTGAGTTAACGTTGGATCAATTTCAACAGCTCGGCGAAAAAGGGGTCAGCGATCTCGTAGAAAAAACAGCGCAGGATTTTTACAGACGGAAAGAAGAACAGCTCGGTCCGGAATTAATGGGAACGCTGGAAAAAATGGCAATGATGCAGGTGATCGATGCAAAATGGCGCGATCATTTGAGGGAAATGGACGATCTGAAAGAAGGAATTCACCTCCGTGGATACGGCCAGAAAGATCCCCTGATCGAATACAAAACGGAAGCATTCAATATGTTTTTGGAGCTGATGGATTTGATCTCTGCAGAGGTTCTCGATCTGGTCTTTAAACTGTACCCGGAACGCCCGGAACAATTGCCTTCACATCGCCCGCGAAGGGTTCCCCGCCGGGAAGATATGATTCTGACACATGACTCCGCAGCAGGAGCCGGTTTTGTGTCGAATAAAGAATCTACAGGCGGAGAAACGCAAAAATCCGGAAAAGCCGATCCACCAAAGGTCCAAACGATTCATGCAGCAGAAAAGGTAGGCAGGAACGAACCCTGCCCATGCGGCAGCGGGAAAAAATATAAAAATTGCCATGGCCAGTAAAAAATACAACGTGCTGCGGTTATTTAGTTAATTGGTTATTTGGTTGCTTGGATCTTTAGTCATAGTTTACAGTTTACCGTTCACAATTTACTGCTCTAAATAATATGAAAAAAATAGAAGCTATCATACGTCCGTATAAATTGGACGACGTCCGGGAAGCTCTGAATGCAATCGGTATTCGCGGCATAACGGTCACGGAAATTAAAGGTTACGGGCGGCAAAAAGGACACACCGAGGTCTACCGCGGTTCTGAATATAAAATCGAATTTCTCCCTAAAATTAAGCTGGAAATTGTAGTCAATGATCCGATGGTCGAACAAGTAATCTCAACTATCATTCATTCTTCAAAAACGGGAGAAGTTGGAGACGGAAAAATATTTATTTCCGATGTCGATGATGTCGTTCGCATTCGGACTGAAGAATCCGGAGAGGAAGCGGTTTAGGAATTGCGAATCTCGAATTGCGAATCGTTACGAAGTTCTTAGTTCTTAGTGCTTGGTGCGTAGTGCTTAGATAGGATGGCTGTAAATCATGATTTATGAACTTGAGACTGAATCCCGTTTACGGGGAATGACATTTTTGGACTTCCGGCCGAACCAAGAACCACGAACTAAGAACTGAGAACTAAACAGATATGGATCCTAAAGAACATTATAAAGCGGGATATGCCGCACTGATCGGCGAACCGAACGTCGGGAAATCGACGCTGCTCAACGCTCTTCTCAAGCAAAAGATTTCTATCGTTGCAAATAAGCCGCAGACAACCCGGCAGCGTGTTTTAGGAATAGCCAGCGCCGAATCATACCAAATTGTTTTCCTGGACACACCCGGCATTATCGAGCCGAAATACATGCTTCAGCGCGAAATGATGAAACATTCATGCCGTGCGTTGGAAGAGGCGGATGTTATTGTTGCGCTTGCAGATGCGTACAATGAAGGAAAATTACCGGATGTTGTTCAATCGGCGCTTGCGCCTTTCGTAAGGAAGAAACCGATCCTCCTTGTACTGAATAAAATCGATTTGCTGGAAAATCCCGCCATCGAACATCTTGTACAAAAACAAATTGAAACGGGCATCTATGACGGGGTCCTGCCGCTTTCCGCTCTTAAAAAGAAAAACGTAGATACTCTTGAACAGGCGCTGGTGCATCTTATGCCCGAGCATCCTCCATATTATCCGGAGGATATTGCCAGTGAACATCCGGAGCGTTTCTTTGCAGCCGAATTTATTCGGGAAAAAATATTTGAAAAATTCTCCGAAGAAATTCCATACGCTACGGCTGTCGATATCCGTGAATTTAAAGAACGAGAGACCGGCAAAACATATATCAATGCGGATATTGTCGTCGAACGGGATTCCCAGAAGGGAATTTTAATCGGGAAAAATGGGCTGGCGCTCAAAACACTCGGACAATCGGCCCGGAAAGAAATAGAGTTATTTTTACAGCATCCAGTATTTTTGGAATTACACGTGACCGTGAGAAAAGGATGGAGAGATAATCCGGCAATGATGCAGCGTTTCGGCTACCGGGTCGAAGAGGGAAAGAAATCATGACAATGCACCGGAAAGCTCTTGCGGGCTTTCTTATAGTCTGCGTCATCTGGGGATCGACATGGACGGTTGTACGGGTCGGTCTGAATTCCATGCCGCCTGTTCTTTCCGCCGGACTCCGCTTTGCCATTGCTTCCGCTGTTTTATTTTTTTTTATGAGATGGAAAAAAATTATCGTTCCGCACGAACGAAAATTCTGGAAGTTGACCGCCGTCTTGTGCCTGACCGCGTTTTCAATCCCTTTTGGGCTTATTTATTGGGGTCAGGCTCGTGTCGATTCCGGAGTTTCATCCGTCCTTTTTGCAACTTTTCCGTTTTGGGTGGCTCTTCTTTCACATTTTTTTCTTCCCGGAGACAAATTGAATGCCTGGCGCTTTGCAGGGATAGCTGCCGGGTTCTGCGGGATTCTCATGATCGTACAGCCGGATGTTTCCGGAAGCCCCATAAATATCCCCGGAACGCTGACTATTCTGGCAGGCGCTTTCCTGCAGGCATCAGCGCTCATTGCCGTCAGGAAGTACGGCCGGGAATACAACAGTGTCGTTCTAAATTTATATTCGATGTTTTTCAGTTCGATTCTGTTGATAGGATGGAGCTTGCTTGTTGAGAACTACTCACATATTGTGATCAACAGTTCGGGTATCTTTTCCATACTCTACCTGGCGCTATTCGGAACGGTCCTGTCGTTTGTCATTTACTTCTGGCTGGCAAAACACGTAGAAGCTGTCGTGCTTTCGCTTTCAGCTTTTATTACGCCGGTCATTGCTCTTTTTGCCGGCGTATTTATACTCAATGAAAATATTACAATGTACGTCTATGCAGGATCGTTTCTCGTTTTTGCCGGAGTTTTAATAGTAAGCAGTGATGCGGTGCTGCCGTTCAACGTTCAACGTTCAAAGAGTTGAGAACAGTGAAGAGGGAGAGAAATCGCGGATCGCGAATTGCGAATTGCAGCCGGAGGCCCATAAATGTCTTCACGCGTAAGCGAGAATCTATATGGAGAGCAGGGGGAGAAATCGCGGATCGCGAATTGCGAATTGTAAACTTATAAAACCAAACAACTAAAGAACGGCAGCACGGCAGCACTTTGAACCTTGAATCATGAACCTTGAAACTGAAAATATGGACTCCGAATTTTTGATAAGCGATCTTCCCTTGCAGGAGAAACTCAGCGCTTTGCCTCAAAAGCCGGGAGTCTACCGCTTTAAAGACATCGCAGGGACCGTTTTATATGTAGGGAAAGCGCAAAGCCTCCGGTCGCGTGTACGGCAATATTTTCAAAAATCTCGTGCAAACGATCCGCGTATTGACGCGATGATCGCTAAAGTGCGAGATGTGGAAATAACGGTAACCGACACGGAAGTCGAAGCTTTGATACTCGAATCGAATCTCATTAAAGAAATAAAACCGCGTTATAATGTGGTCCTGAAAGACGACAAATCCTATCCTTATATCGTTCTTACAAACGAACAGTTTCCGCGCGTCTTCGTGACCCGTAAAAAATCGGGAAATGGGGGAAAATATTTTGGTCCTTATACCGACGTGGGAATGATGCGCGCCGCGCTAAAGACTGTGCGCGATATTTTCAGGATCAGGAGCTGCAATTACGACCTTTCCGAAGAAACGATTACGCATCGTAAATTCAAGGTTTGCCTGGACTATCATATAAAAAAATGCGACGGTCCTTGTGAAGCGTACCAGTCCCGGGAAGCATATGCTGCGATGATCGAGAAGGTTGCACACATCTTGCGCGGCAGGATTCGCCCTGTGGTCGATTCTCTGGAAACAGAAATGAAAAAATGTGCTTCCGCCATGCAGTTTGAAGAAGCCGCAGCTTTGCGGGACAAGATCCGGCAATTGAACGTGTACAGGGAAAAACAGAAAATCGTAGATACACGGGAGGTTAACAGGGATGTCTTTGCCGTTGTCACGAACAATGACGACGGATGCTGCGTTTTGTTCTGCATACGGGAAGGGAAAGTGATCGGCAGCCGGCATTTTTATTTCTCAAACAGTGCGGACAAAAATCATGGAGAGATGCTGGAATATCTGCTGGAACGATATTATTCAGAGCATGAAGATTATCCGGATGAAATCCTTCTATCGGACGATTTAATCGAACCGGCGGCAATCAATAATTGGATCGCACTGCGCGCAGGACAAAATATAAAAATTTTCATTCCGGAAAAGAAAGACGATATTCGTATCGTCCAGCTGGTTCATCATAACGCGCAGTACTGGCTTGACGAATTACAGATTCAGCGGCAGAAAAGGGGAGAGGTTGTACCGCATGCAGTTCAGTCGCTCCAACACGACCTGCACCTGGATACAGTTCCCCGCAGAATAGAATGCTTCGATATCTCCAACATACAGGGCAGCGATACTGTTGCTTCGATGGTCGTTTTCATCGACGGAAAACCGAAAAAAAGCGAATATCGAAAATATCGGATACGGACGGTTGAGGGTCCGAACGATTTCGCAAGCATGCAGGAAGTGGTTCAAAGGCGATATACTGCACTGGAAAAGAATAAAGACTCTGAACCCGGACTCGTAATCATCGACGGAGGTAAAGGACAACTTTCCAGCGCTGTCGATGTGCTGCATTCGTTATCTTTGCATATTCCTCTTATCGGGTTGGCAAAACGCCTTGAAGAAATTTTTGTGCCCGGACAATCTGAACCGATTTTACTGCCGAAGACTTCTTCAAGCCTGCGGCTCCTTCAACAAATCCGGGATGAGGCACACAGGTTCGCCGTTACCTATCACAGGCAAATTCGCTCGAAGCGAATTCTGCGGACAGAGATAGACCTTATCAAAGGAATCGGTAAAACAAGATCGAAAGAGCTCCTGGAAGTATTCGGTTCTGTTCAAGGAATCAAGTTCGCTTCGCTGGAACAGTTGAGCGATGTGGTCGGAGAGAAGCTCGCTCTGCATATCAAGGAATATTTTTCAGAAGATGGATCATAAAGATGTGCTGCAGTGCTGCAGTTCAATGTTCAACGTTTATAATTTGGTAGGAAACGATAAACTGTGAACTAGCCGGAGGCCTGCCCGCAATGCGGCGGCGTGGCAATGCCACGGCGCCGACTGCTGACGTAGTCACTCACGTTGAACTGCAGCACATTGTTTACCCGCCTATGGCGGGAACNNATAATTTGCGGCCTTTTTGCTGTGGCGATGATGAGCTTTTCCGATACCGCGTCGGCATATCTTATTGCACGCCTGGTCGAAATTTTGCAGCTGATCGGCCAGCAAGTCAAGGCCGGTAAGGAAATAGCCGTTCACGTTGTTATCAATCCGTTAAATTTTAATCTCTATTCATTGTCTATTTATGGAAGAGGACAAAGTTTCCAATTAATTTCCAGATTTGCGCTGGCCGTCATTGTCATTATCGTCGTTAAAGTTGNNGTTTGTCTATGTACGCGAATATCTCATGAGTTCCGTGCAGCAGAAGATACTCATGCAATTTCGCATAGATATCTATAACCGGCTCGTTTTCTTACCGATTAAATATTACGATGAGAATAAGACCGGTTATATTATGTCCCGCATAACCAACGATGTCAACAATCTCGAACAATCCCTTACCATGATCGTAGAAATGACCCAAAATGTCGTGTATACGATTGTTTTTGCAACGGCACTCTTCTATACAAACTGGCAGCTGACAATAGTCTCAATTTTTCTTTTTGCATTTTCGGGAGAAATATCCAGAAAATTCGGCGATCGTATTCGATCATACAGCCGCAACCTGAGCAATACNNCTGGCCGATATATCTGCATTCCTGCAGGAAAAAATTTCCGCCGTTCGCATCGTAAAATCATTTACGAGGGAAGAAGACGAAAAGAAAATTTTCAAGCAAAAAGTAGAGACGAATTATCATTATTCTATGAAAATCGTCCGGATTATAGCTTTTTTGAGTCCGACAAACGAACTCTTTAACACTGTTGCGACCTCGCTCCTGGTCATTTTTTGCGGNNCAAGAATACAAAAAACACTTGTCTCAGCCGGTTATATATTTGAAATCCTGGATCTTGAAATCGAGCCATTGTATCATGGATTACCTCAAACAAAAATAAACAATGGAGGCGTAGAATTTAAAGACGTGTCCTTTGCCTATAATGGTGAAATACAAGCACTTAACAACATCAATCTCTATGTTTCTTCAGGAGAAAAAATAGCTCTGGTTGGAGAAAGCGGAGGCGGTAAAAGCACCTTCATCAATCTGATCCCCAGGTTTTATGATCTGGATCATGGTAAAATATTGATCGATGGAATGGATATAAAAGAAATGGACTTGTTGAGTTTGAGAAGGCAGATGGCAATTGTACCGCAAGATGTTGTTCTGTTCTCCGGATCGGTCTATGATAATATTCGCTATGGCCGGTTAGACGCCGAAAAAGAAGAAATATTTGAAGCCGCACATCATGCAAATGCCCATTCTTTTATTGAAAAACTTGAAAAAGGATATGATACTGAAGTTGGAGAACGCGGATTGCAGCTTTCCGGCGGGCAGAGGCAGCGAATTGCTATCGCGCGTGCTATTTTAAGAAATCCGAAAATACTGCTTCTCGATGAAGCCACTTCCGCGCTTGATACGGAATCGGAGCGAATGGTGCAAGAGGCCTTAAACAGTCTTATGAAAGGAAGAACATCGTTTATTATAGCTCACAGACTCTCGACTATAGCCTATTGCGATCGTATTGTCGTACTTGAAGGAGGCCGTATTGTCGAGTCAGGAACAGAAGATGAACTTCTTAAAAAGAAAAAAGGTGTCTATAAACGGCTTCACTCACTTCAATTTAATGAAAAGAGCAATTAAGTTCCCGCTATAGGCGGGTAAACAACGTGTTGCAGTGCTGCAGTGTTGCCGTTTGACTGTTCTTGAATTATTTATTTATTTAGTTAGTTTGCAGTTTACCGACTGCTTCCTAATTTGAATTACGCTGCTTGCCT
>PMML01000049.1:0-24507 GCA_003162695.1 Ignavibacteriota bacterium
CCTGAATTCGAAGTAGTATAAGTTGTCCAGTTTGTGCCGTCAAATTTGGCGAGCCCGCTGGAAGTCCCGATCCACTTATTCCCTGAGCCGTCTATCAATATAGAAGTGAGATAGTTACTAGGCAAACCCGAATTTGAAGTGGTATAAACCGTCCAGTTTGTGCCGTCAAATTTGGCAAGCCCGCCTTCAGTAGCAATCCATTTATTCCCTGAGTCGTCTATCGCGATTGAAGTGACATTATTATCAGGCAAACCCGAATTTGAAGTATTGTAAACCGTCCATATTGTGCCGTCAAATTTTGCAAATCCTCCGCCGACAAAGGCCGAGCCATTCCAATGAGGCAGCATCCCAATCCACTTGTTTCCCTGCATATCGGCAGCCACAACAGTGACAATATTATCATTTGGAATACCGCTATTCGATGCATTGTATGTTATCCAATTGTTACCATCGAACTTGCTTAAGCCGCCGTCAGTTCCAACCCACATATTACCCTGGCCATCACTCATCACCACATGAACACCGGGCGATGGTAAAGCATTGGTTTTTTGGTAGAGCTGCCAAGTTTGAGGTGCATCCCCCGCGAGTGAGAAGTTCGCGATATAGCTCATTGAAATGTTCGGGATAGTGATGGGGTGTGATTGGGCTTCGCCGTCGCTCCATGAGAGAAAATTATATTTTTTTCCATTAAGGGTTTGTGGTGTTACGACGGAAATTTCCATTTGGGATCCTAATCCCCACGGAAATATTTGTGGGGACACCCTCTGTTCTCCATCAACAGAGATCAGAAGTCCCGGCGGGCTTGTTGTTACAGTATACTGAGGGACATCAGTCAGCCATCCGATGTGAGCAGGTGTGAATGCACAGAGATTATAGGTATTATAATGCATCATGCATTCCACAGAATTTACGTTTGCAATTTCACAATTGCCGTTAGGAAATCCGCTTTTTGTATCAGTAGCTCCATCGCCGCAACCGCCGTAACCGGCTTCGTAATACTCATCCACAGCCCAAAAAATGTGACCGCTCTCATGTGCAACAGTTGGCCGACCGTTAAACCATGTGAAGAGTATTTGCGTGTAAGGTCCGCCCAAATAGGCATATCCGCCATAACCATTCGTGAAAGCATTCGGAGCAGGCAAGGGGTTGTAAGCAAAGAAAATGGAGTATGCCCAGTCAGTGGAGTATGTCGAGCGCAGCCAGGTATTGTATGCCTCTACTTCTGAGAAGTAACCGCCGGTCTGAAATCCTAACTTGCTCATAATAGAACCTATCCACAAACCATCTTCGATGGAGGAATGAAGAATCGGCTCATATGGCTGTTGGCATACAGTGTCCGTATGATAATGTGGAATTACATTAAATGAGACAGCTTTCCCGTATTTCGGCGCAATGCTTGACCACCAGCTTAAATCGCTTAGAGTTCTTTGATAGATACTATCTTCATCGGCTGTACTCCATGCGTAGAGATTTGGATCGATCATTCCGTTGCTTTGAACAAAGAAAACAGCCACAGTGACTGTCCCAACCATCACATCGCTGTTTCCGGTAAGCAATGATCCGTCGGCCTTGAGCTGAAGCAGTTGATTTTTATTTTTAAGATCCTGTATGCTAAGTTTTTTCCGTTCTATGTTCTTGAGGTAGTCATCATAAGATATAGCGGGATGTGGAAAGCCGTCATAAAAGTCCGGTTTTTTTACTGATGTACCTTTCTCATGAAGCAATTGTTTTTCTAAATCGCCTGAAACGGCAGAATTGAAAAATGTCAAAGTTTGTAGAGTCTGCCGATCTGTTGTTGTCAATATGTGTATATCTATCGGTTTATAATAGATTGCAGTGATGCCGCAGTTCCCTACGAGCCGGCTTGCAAGAGATGAGTCAATCCATCCGAGCATCACATTCTTCGTGCCGATTATCGCGACAGAGCCGCCCTGATTCTGAATATAATTACGTGCAGCAACAACCTCAGAATAATCATTGCAGCTTGTGAGGATCAGTGTGTAACCTTTCAGGTGCCCGATCGCGGACTCCTTGCCGATCGAAACCTGTCCATTGAGATTAGCCGAAACTCCAAAAATAATTACGAAACAAAATAACATGAAAAATGTCTTCACATTGTTTCTCCCTTGAACTATTCATTACTCTGTCGCATGGCGGGTAAATCCCTCGACACGGTGTAGCTGCTGCAATTTGAAATAATAATGTTTGAATAATGGAATAGAATGAATCTACCTTAATGCAAGATTAAAAGCAATAATAGGAAAATCACGAATTTCATTTATTGGACAGTGCCTTATAGCCTGTCAATATTCTCAATTGCCGTCCGTAATTGCAGAAGCGTTTTTTGCTATATCTTTATGTCTTAAAGATTTTTCTCAGGAATAATTGGGACAATATCTGTATTTTAATTGTTATAGAGAAGGCGATCGATTGCAAAAAGACGAAAATAANNCCCTTCATCCACCATTTATGTAAAAGGGAGTTGGAAACATAAAAATGAAACATGCGAATGCATGATACTAATTTCCCCTCTTTTAGAGGAGGATTTTTGATCTTCCAATATAACGGTGAGCTGCGAATAATCTTTTGATATTGATAATATCAACCACAATTAACATGGAAATCTTATGCACATAGTCATTCCGAAAGAAAGAAATACAAGCGAGTCTCGCGTTTCCATGCTTCCTGCAAATATAGAAAAATTAGTGAAGAATGGAGCAAAGGTTACGATCGAAGCGGGACTTGGTGCAGCGCTGGGAATTTCCGACGACCAGTATAAAAAGACCGGCACGGGTGTCGAAAAGAACAGAAAAAAGCTTTTAGCCTCAGGCGATATCGTGCTTGCACTTCGCGTTCCTGATATAAAAGAAATTTCCGCGCTTAAGAAGAATTCTATTTATATCGGTTATCTGGATCCGTTCATGCAGAAGCCGCTGCTTGCCGCCCTGGGGAAGAAAAACATTTCCGCCATAGCAATGGAAATGATTCCGCGCTCGACCCGCGCGCAGAAAATGGATGCACTCAGTTCGCAGGCAAGTCTTGCGGGATATGCTGCAGTCGTTCTGGCAGCGGACAACATTCAAAAAATTTTTCCGATGATGATGACTCCTGCCGGAACCATACAGCCTGCACGTGTTTTTATTATCGGTGCAGGCGTTGCCGGGTTACAGGCCATCGCCACGGCGCGCCGCCTCGGTGCAAAAATCGACGCATTCGATACGCGTCCCGTTGCGAAGAACGATGTCCTTTCTCTCGGTGCAAAGTTCGTGGAGATCGATCTCGGAGAAACGGGACAGACGGCGCAGGGATATGCAAAAGCCCTGACCGAGGACCAATTAAAAAAACAGCGCGAAATGATGAAACAATATTGTGCACAGGCCGATGTTGTGATTACCACGGCGCAGGTGTTCGGCCGCAAGGCGCCAGTCATTGTCACGAGAGACATGACGGAAGCGATGAAGCCGGGCAGCGTGATCGTTGATCTTGCAATCGATTCCGGCGGAAATGTGGAAGGCGCGGTCTATAATAAAACGATTATTAAAAACGGTGTGAAAATCATTGGACTTGCCAACATGCCGTCGCGTGTGGCATTGAATGCGAGTCAGATGTATTCCAACAACCTTTTCAATTTTCTGGATGAGTTCTGGGACAAGGAAAAGAAGCAATTCGTTCTAAAACTCGACGACGACATCATCAAGAGCTGCCTTATCACTCACGACGGGGCAGTCGTTCATCCGGCATTCGCTCCCGGCGATAAAAAAGAGAAAGGAAAATAAGTATGTCCAATCTTATCGAATTACTTTATGTGCTGGTTCTTGCCGGATTCGTCGGTTTTGAAGTGATTAAAAAAGTGACTCCGACGCTGCATACACCTCTCATGTCCGCTACAAATGCCATATCCGGCATCTCTTTAGTCGGCTCTCTCGTTGCCGCCGGCAGCAGTCATCAGGTGAGCCAAATACTCGGATTTGTCGCAGTTACGGCAGCGACCATCAATGTAGTCGGCGGATTTCTTATTACCGAGCGCATGTTGAAAATGTTTAAAAGAAAGGAGCGGAAGTCATAATGGCTGCTATCAATTATCCGCTCGAAATTACGTATATCATCGCCTCGGTCTTGTTTATTTTGGGACTGAAAGGGCTGAGCCATCCGGAATCCGCGCGGCGCGGAATGCATTATGCGGAAATCGGAATGTTCCTTGCAGTCGTCGGTACGCTGCTGAGCGGCGAAATCGTTTCCTGGGAGTGGATTGTTTCCGGCATCGTCATCGGATCCGCAATCGGAACGGCAATGGCGATTTTTATGCCGATGACGGCCATGCCGCAGAGAATTGCAATTTCCCATGCCTTCGGCGCGCTCGCAGCGGTACTGGTCGGCGTTAACGAATATCTCGTGCATACCGAAAGGGCGTATAGCATCATGCCGGCGCTCGGATTTGAAGTGCTCTTCGGCGCTTTGACTGTGACCGGAAGCCTGATGGCTTTCGGCAAGCTGCAGGATCTAATTCCCGGCGTTCCCCTGACATATAAAGGACAGAATGTCGTGAATATTTTGCTGTTCTTTATAACGGTCGGGATGTTCGTTTATCTGATCTTCTACCCGGCCGATACGGCGGTGTTCTTTACGATGATCGCACTGAGTTTTGTTATCGGTGTTTTTCTCGTGCTGCCCATCGGCGGTGCGGATATGCCGGTGGTGCTGTCGCTCATGAATTCGTATGCCGGACTTGCGGCTGCGGCAACAGGTTTCGCCATTAACAATAAAGTGCTCATCATCGCCGGATCGCTGGACGGATCGTCGGGATTCATTCTATCCATCATCATGAGTAAAGCGATGAACCGTTCATTTGCAAACATTCTTTTCGGTGCGGTCGGTTCGCCGAAGGTCGATATGGCAAAGCTGGCCGAGCAGCGTCCGATCAACCGGTTTACCATTGAAGATACAAAGTTCGCACTCGAACAAGCGGAACGAGTCGTCATCGTACCGGGATACGGCATGGCGGTGGCGCAGGCGCAGTATGCAGTGCGCGAGTTGAGTGAAGTACTCGAAAAACGCGGCATCAAAGTGGAATTTGCCATTCATCCTGTAGCGGGACGTATGCCGGGTCACATGAATGTGCTTCTGGCTGAGGCAAACATTTCGTACGATCAGCTTTTAGAAATGGACGTTGTTAATCCTACCATGGATACGGTGGATGTCTGTATGGTTATCGGCGCGAACGATGTCGTCAACCCGGCAGCGCGGACAGAAAAATCGAGTCCGATTTACGGTATGCCGATCATCAACGCCGATAAAGCGCGGATGGTTATCGTATTGAAGCGTTCGATGGCAACCGGATTTGCCGGCATAGAAAATCCGCTTTTCTATGAATCGAACACCAAGATGCTCTTCGGCGATGCGAAGAATGTTTTACAGGAGCTGATAGCAGAATTTAAAAAAGGGTAAAGCCCTGCTGTAGAGTCCTGCTCGCAGCAGGACTTCCTGAAAATAATTGCTTAGCTTGGTGTTGTGGCTGCAAATTAGAATCAGTTATTTTTTTGTCCCTCTGATATACTGATTACGCTTTCTTTTGCAGATAAAATATTGCGGCATTTGAGCAAAGAGCGGTGTATTTTTCGCAAGCGCAGGCAGCAGGTTTATATAACGATTTTAAAATTTTCGAAGAAGGTATCCTATGAACAAGCACCAAGTGGCAATCTGCCTGCTCACCGCAATGATGTTGACAGTCCATCCGGCAATATCCGGTTCCAATCGTACATCGGAACCGGTGAGCCCTAATGCTTCGCCGGAGGCAAAGGTGCTGCTGGATGTCTTCTATCGCATATCGGGCAAGTATACATTCACAGGCCAGCATAATTTTCCGAATAAAAAAGACAGAAATTCACAATTTGCAGCCCGCTATGTCGGCAAAACGCCGGTCATTTTCAGTACGGACTTTGGTTTTGCAAAGGACAGCGACAAAGATGCAGCTCATGCGCGCCCGGAGATCGTAGAAGAAATTAAGAAACAGCATCGCATGGGTTCGATAGCAATGATTACTTGGCATGCAGTTCCGCCTACTGCCGATGAACCGGTGACATTCCGGGGTCAGCCCGGTACAGGCAACCCGGATTCTCTGACGACCGTTCAAGGCCAATTGCTCGATCAGCAATTTAAGGATTTACTGACTCCCGGAACAAAAATATATAATCATTGGTGCTCACAGATCGATACTATCGCTTTCTATCTTAAGCAGCTTCAAGCTGCTCGCATCCCCGTCCTGTGGCGGCCCTATCATGAAATGAACGGAAACTGGTTCTGGTGGGGAGGGCGGCACGGCCAGTATGGTACTGCAGCGCTTTACCGGCAGCTTTTCGACCGGCTCGTGAATTTTCACAAACTTAACAATTTGATCTGGATCTGGAACGTCGATAGACCGGCAAAGCCCGAAAGGCGGTTTGCGGATTATTTTCCGGGGAGCAGGTATGTCGATATTCTCTCGCTCGATGTGTATGGAAGGGACTTTCAGCAGTCGTATTACAAAAGCCTGCTCGGACTGGCAAAGGGAAAACCGATTGCTCTTGCGGAAGTCGGAAACCCGCCCTCGCCGGAGATTCTCAAAAAACAACCCGGGTGGACGTACTATGTTATCTGGGCGGGAATGGTAAGGAATACGATAAAGAAAGAACATCTTGAACTGGCCAACAGCGGACGTGTGCTGAGTCTTGAAGATCCCGTGTTCAAAAAAATTATTAATCCGTATCGTACTGTCTGCGGAATCGATTCCATGCCGCCGGCGTTGTCCGACAGTTCGAAAATCGATTTCTCCGGAGAATGGGTCCTGGACGAAGAGCGATGCGTCCTCGATAAGTGGGGTCTCGGTTCTCTTCCTTTCAAGCTGAACATTATTCAAAAAGAGAACCGGTTTTCGATTCGGAAAACATACATTGTAGAATACGACGACAATAGAATCGTCGACGAAAATCTGACACTGGACGGAAAATCTTCCGGATTGGAAATGTGGAATATGCCTTTGCTGGCGTCGACGAGATGGTCCCGCGATACGCTGATCGTCGATGCGAAGGTCGATACTGCTGCGGGATCCCGCTTCGTTCCGACCGCGGTATGTGAGGCATGGAGTCTTCAGCGCAACGGTTCAGAGTTGTCGATTCGTCAGGTGTCGGAATCGTTTTTCGGAAAAAGAACAGTGACGATGGTGTTTGAGAAGCAATGAATGGCGAATAAAAGAAGTTCTTAGTGCGTCGTGCTTAGTGCTGAAGTTAAATAGAAGGCAAATGTTTAATGCTCAAAGGTGAACTGCAAACTGTAAACAGAAGAACCAAGAACTAAGAACCACGAACTACTTCTTCACCAGCACAACCTGCGCACGATCCGCTTTAACAATATCCCAGAAGAATTTTCGGTATTCTTTGTAATTCTTTGCAGGAACCGAATAATCATGAATTTCCAAAGAACGCGTAAAGATCAGTGTCGTGTCGCCTGTTACGATTGTTTTTGAAGAGAACCGGCCGAATGAAGATTCTACATGCGCTTCCGGCGGTAACGATTCAGCAGTAAAACCTTTTGGAAAATGGTACACGAGTGTGTCGACATCGAGATAAGGATATGAGAATCGTACGGGAGCCAAACGCTCCGCTGCATCGGGAGGCACAGCGGTATTCCGTTCCAGCATATTCGGCTGAAAGAACAGCCGGCTGCCCGTAGCAGATGCATAGTGTTTGACTGAAAATTGAATTAAAAGCCCGACTTGATTTTCATGCGTTTCTAACCCGCTCAATGAATATTTTTTTAGAACGGCATTGGGAACGTCGATGTCGTTCAAAATCCAGTGTTCCCGCTCCTCAGGCGATGCTGCGAAAAGGCCACCGCGAATCTCATCCTGCTGATCGCCGTTACGAATTTCCAGACTGTTCACTTCGGCGCCTCCGAAAGCAGCAAGCGAAATCGCTGCCGTCCGGCACTGCATATTTTGAGCGGGTGAACTGGATGGAGTATGGATGACTTTGCCTCCTTCCGGAGTTATCAGCAGAACGCCGCGATTTTCAGTTTCGCAGCCTATATGCCCGAACGGTATCGATTGACTTGTGCACTCGAGCCAGATTGTGTCTTTCTGAAGCGGAACGCATACCATGGCATGATTGAATTGATTGCTCGGAAATTCTTCAATAAAGGGAAAGCGGTCATTGCCATGATGTACCAAAAATGTATAGGCGGTTATTCCGGCAGCCTTTAAAAGCGAGACCATGTAATTGGAAAGCGCTTTACAATCTCCGTACCCGTGTTCATGAACACATGTTGCATCAAACGGCTGCCAGCCGCCGATTCCAATCTGTACGCTGACATAGCGTGTTCGTTCCTGCATGTACCTGTACACTTTACGGATTTTATTATAATCGTCGTCCGATGGTTGTACGATGGATCGTATTTCTCTGTGGGCCGATTCCGGCAGAGCGTCTTTTTCTGTATAGAGGCCGTATTCCCATATTCCGAAATTTTTCCAGGCAGTCAGATCACCGGCGTACCCGTCGATTTCAAATTTTCGCGGCGCTGTGTAGACGATTGCGGAATAATCCTCGGAGTTGCTTCCGGCTGCATCTCTGGAAAGTTTCGGTAAATTTTGAACATCCCAAACATAAACGTGCCGGCCTTCGTCCATATGTTCGACCGGGCGGAGTGAGTCGCAGCTGCACCAGTAGCGGAGTGAATCGTCTACCGGCAGAAGAACTTCAAATCTTGCTTCCTGAACAGCATCGAGATATTCCTGCGGCTGCCACGCAGGCCAGGAAAAATATTCGTTACGTATATAATCATACGTATATTCTATCGTGTACGGATATTGATTGTGGTACATCTCGGCGACCTGCATACGCGAATCCTCATAAAGAGAATAGCCGGACACGGCGCTGTAATCCTTCTTTTCATCGCTCTCCAAAGTTCGAATTTCTTTTCCAGTCGAATCATAAATCGTACCTTCAAAATTTTTAATTCTTGAAAATTTGTCATATCCGAGAATATAGAGGCCGTAATCACGCTTCTCTTTTTTAAGAATGGTGACTGCAAATCGCACCGTCTCGACGGCGCGGGATGTATTCTTTATATCCAGACGAATGCTGTGAACACGTATCACGGCGTCGGCATCTTTCAAAAGCGCAGATGGTATTTTTTTGACATCGTAGATATTTTCCAGATCTGCGGCTTTAAGCCGTATTGGTCCGAATTGCACAAGCAGCCCGGAAAAAACAATGAAGCAAAGAACTATTCGTGTTCTCATTGTTTTCCTTTTTGTTGAGGAGAAACAGTGTGCAATGGAACGGTCGGTTTTTGGATTCGGGCATAAACGAGCTGTTCCGATTCGGTATCGACAACGCGCGAATAAAATTCCCGGAGGTCCCTGTAATACCGGGCATTGATTTCCGATTTCTGTATTTCAAAAGTCCTGATAATTTGAATATGATTCCCGATGCGCTGGAACTGACGCGAATATAAAGCCAGATTCGGTTCCAGCGTTATATTGCGGCTTGGGACCGTGTCCTGCAATACATAATTATCCGGCGGTTCAACATTGATGATGCTGCATTGCTTCCTTGTGTATGCATAATCCACAGGATATTTTCTATATTCTGTTACGAACGGATTTTGGTCAATGCAGCGGATAATATGAGGGTTGAAAGAAACCACGTCGCCGGTTCGGCTCTGGTCCCCATTCGAATGCGCGCGAAAACGGACGGTGAGGGGCGCATCGAGAGAGTCTTTGCCGTCGATGAGAACGGAATCAATTTCAAAGTCTGAATGGCTGCCTTGCGATAATTTCGTCCCGACATCATTATCAGCATGCTTCTGAAGGAACGACCTCATTTCCAGCGCTCCGTAATTAAAAAAAAACGTCGCTTCCGTGTATTCTACCTTCTCCGTTCGCATAGGTATTAACAAAGATTCGTGATGTATCGCAAAAACCGTATTCTGCTTTCAGCGTGATCCATTCCGGATTATGACTTTGAACTACAAGTCCGCGCTCATTGAGAACTTCCGGAGGCAGCAGTTCCAACGGGCGCAGCGGATCTGATGCATCGATATAATAAAGCGTCGAATCTATTCGTACACGAACAAGAATATCGTTGAATTCTGAAATGAACGGATATTTTTCCTGTACACACATTTGGTCTCGTGTGCTCAGGATGACAGGTTCAGCCTGAAGTCCGGCGGCATGGAGAAGGCCGAGAAGGACGAATGATGTGGACGCGTGGTCGCCCTTATGTGTTTCCAAAACATCGTTGACATCCCGTTCGGTCGTGATGGAATGCAGATCTTCTGTAACGATAGAATTTCGCGTCCAATCGTAGAGTGCTTTCAACTTTTTCCGCGGATCAGTCAGCGATCCGATAATACTCACCGCCTGAGTTCGGAGTTTTCGTGTTTCATCCATTCTTCCGCCGAAGTTCTTGCTATCCAGCAACTCGTCGACGAATGCCGGCCAGGTGTTGCAAAACTTGACCGGAAACTGGCCGTAAAGAATATATCCGGATAATTGAAGATTGACACTGTTGGCATAGTCTTCAAAATTCGTAATGTACGGTTCTTTCCGAACCGCCGGTGCATTTTTTACAACCCATCGCCGCTGCCAGCAGGGCGTAGGAGCGGGTTTTCCGAGAATAATGCTTCGTTCGCAGAGGTAATAGCCGGCATCACCGGAAAAATTCTGAGTTACTTCGGAAATTTCATTTACGGCAAAAGGTTCATACCCGTGTGTCCATGTGGCGTACGAAATAGCCTGTGGATGGATAACTCGATATTCACTCCAGAGAACCGGATCGCTGTATTGAAACACCCAATTTCGGGATTGAAACACATTGGTTTTTTTGAACTCGATATATTCGGAGATAATCGTATAACGGAGCTCGATGACACAGCCGCTTTGAAGCGCGGGAAGCGTGAACGTGTATTTGGTATAATCGTCGTCGAGCTTGATGCTGAAAATATCTTTCTGCTCCAACTCATGTTTTTCTACGGATCCGTCTTGCCGGAGAGCATAGGTTGTTCCTTGAATATCGTGAATATGCTCCCTCGTGTTCGATGTATACAGGACTACGGAATGTGTTCCCCAAGAGTATCCTCTTGGCGATAAAATCTTTACCCGCAAGTGTCGTTTGTAAACAAGAAAAAGATCGTCGTTGAAATTCGTTAGTCCATAGTCACAGAGAATGACGGCAGAGGCATTTGTGTCCTGCGGAAAAGATGTCATCTTCAACTGCGCCGATGGAATATCGCCCCATGTAATGGGGGCTTCTTGAGAATAAGCCGGATGAAAAATGAACGCTGAAATTACAAGAAGAACGGGAAAAATAAAGTTTATCAGCTTCATGGACACTCCTTCGGTAGCAAAAAAGTGACACGAATAAGGGATGCAAGACGGTCTCTGCCCCTGTGTTGTCTTTGTTTTTGTCGTTTGTTTTAGTCCGAGCCTGCTTGTGGCAAGATAATTTATTGTTTTTCAAAAATCAACAAAGAACCGGTTTTACAAAACGGATTTCTGAAAGGACCGGCTTACGTTTTTTGTTGTTTCTTTTTGGCCGCCGGGAACAAAACGTTGTTGAGAATAAGTCTGTACCCGGGGGAATTCTTATGGAGTGCCAGATCGGTGGGCGGGTTGCCGACGGCATGCTGGTAATCCTCCGGATCGTGTCCACCGTACCAGGTGAACGTTCCGCGCCCGAAATTGCCGTGAATGTATTTTACTTCTTCCGTCCCTTCCCGTTCGGCAAGGATTGTGACGCTTCGCTTGATCACACTCTTCTTAAACGCTGTCGTCTGTCCCATAAATCCTTTGATAATGTTGACATGATCCTGAGTCAGCATGGTCGGTACCGGATCGTACTTCGCGGAAAACTCAAAGAGCGTAAAATAATCGGTACTCGGATCGCGCAGCGGAGGAGGATCGCTCGGCGGAATGTCGATATCCGAATACTCGTAGCGCAGGGGATTCATTTCCAGCTTAAAATTTTCAAATGCCACTGTTTTACTGAAATCCAGCTTCGACTGTGCGTTCGGGTCTGGAGGATCCCCGTCGTACATGACATCGCAGATATCGACGTTCTCTGCAGCAAGCGCAATGTCGTAACTGTCCGTTGCTGAACACATGGCAAACATAAATCCGCCGTTACCGATATAGTCTTTGATTGCGCGCGCGACAGCTTTCTTTTCCTCGGAGACTTTTTTGAACCCGAGTTTTTTTGCTTCTTGTTCATACGACATCTGCTGTTCGATGTACCATGGAGCATTGCGATAGTTTGCATAAAATTTTCCGTACTGTCCGGAAAAATCTTCATGGTGCAAATGGAGCCAATCGTATTCGGACAATTTGCCGCTCAAGACTTCTTCATCCCAAATCTTCGTGTATGGAATTTCCGCATAATCCAGGACCAGGGTAACGGCATCGTCCCAGGGTTTGTTTGTCGGGGGAACATAGACGGCAATCTTCGGGACTTTTTCGAGCCGTTCGATGTCCATGTTGTTGTCTTCTTTCTGAATTTCGGCATAGAGGGCGGCAGCTTCAACAGCCGTCACCGGTTCGAATTGAACACCGCGGATCCGGCATTCGCGAGCCAGGACATCGCTGTAATCGGTCATGAACGAACCGCCGCGATAGTTCAGCAGCCAGTCGACTTCTCCGTTTTTTTGCAAAACCCAGAATGCAATTCCGTAGGCTTTTAAATGGTTGGTTTGTTTTAAATCCATCGGAATGAGAAGTTTCGATTGGGAGAAAAGCATGAACGGAACGGTTAAAAAAAAGAGAATCGCAAATAGTAAATTGTAAAGAGTAAATCCCGGCCGGATGCATGTCATTACTTCAATCGAACGTTTTGTTTTATGCAATATTTGACAGAACTGAATCATATACACCAAGTTACCAAAAAACCTCAAAGGATGGAAGAGGAAATTCTTTATGTGTTCAGTAATTCATCATTGCCGGAAAGGACGCTGTGTTGTTTTTCGTCATATTCGGGCGAATCGTAGTTTAAAGAGCATCCTGCTTACATTAAAAAAGTGATATGAAAGAAGGAAAAAGATTTTTTTCTGTTTTTAGATTTATTCTTTTATATATTCTTATCGTAGTTTGTTGTGTTGAGGAGAGAAAGTTAGCGTCGGTTGCTTATTGATTATTCTTTTATACATGTTTGCTGGAAACCGTTTCCCATTGATCGAAATAGTGTTTTACAAACGAGATTGAGAATTTTCTAATTATTTTATTCATCGGATGTTTTGCGTATGTATCGTACGCATTCTCCGGTACCGACAGCACCGGCCTCATGTTCCCTCCCCCGGCACAGAATTTTCTGCGCCTTGATTTAAAAATCACGACAAAAAAATAATCATACCGATAACGGAGTACGGCAAAGGATCGGATGCATCGCAGCGCAGAAACATTGGTCGATTTATTTGCGCTCGGATTGTTGATCGCAGGCATGTAAACTTTTTAAAAAGGAATTGATATGGAAAGCACACAGGCATTGTCGAGGGAGTTGCAGGAAATCGATTCGGTTATCACGAAGTATAAAGGGAAGCATGGGGAATTGCTGGGGATACTCGAAGAGACGCAGCTTCTCAATGAAAAAAAATATCTCTCCGAAGACGCGCTCAATCATGTTGCACTCAAAACGGGCGTTCCGCTCTCAAGAATTTATAACGTCGTCACCTTCTATTCATTCTTCAATCTCAAACCTCAAGGCAAGCATACGGTCATCGTCTGCCGGGGAACCGCCTGTCATACCAAAGGTTCAAAATCGCTTCTCGGCGATGTCGGACTTATACTGGACTGCAGCAAACAGCTCGAAGAAGAAGCAGGATCTTTCACGACACCCGACAGCCAGTTTACCGTTTCCACCGTTGCATGTTTCGGACAGTGTGCACTTGCGCCGGTTGTTGCCATCGACGGCATTATTCATAGTAATGTCACGACAACAAAACTTCAGAAACTGCTCAATAAAATTTCCAAAGGGAGGAAAAAGTCATGAAGATCATGGATGCGGCTGCCCTGGAGACCATCCGGGTGCAAGGAATGAAAAAACTTTTTCCTGCCATTCCGAAAATTTCCGTCGGAATGGGTACGTGCGGTGCCGGAAACGGTGCGCACGAAGTGTATGAAAGTTTTCAGAATGTTATCAAGGCCAAAAAAGCGAAGATACAGCTTTCACCGACCGGTTGCTTCGGATTTTGCGCCGAGGAAACGCTGGTCAATTGTTATCTTCCCGGAATGCCTCTTTTGATTTTGCATAAAATAACGCCGAAAGATGCGGAAGGAATCGTCAATAGTCTGCTCAAGGGCATTATGCCCGTTAAAAAAGCGCTGTGTAAAATTGAGAAGTGGGACTGCCTGACGGCGAAGCTCGAATTCGGCATGGGACTGCCCGGTGTTCCGGTCTGGAATGAAATTCCGTTTTTCAAGGGGCAGAAAAAAATCGTCCTGCGTGAAGCGGGTCTCATCGATCCGGAAGATATCGAGGAATATATCGCCCTCGGCGGGTACGGTTCGCTGCTCAAAGCGCTGACACAGATGACTCCCGATGCGGTGCTGGAAGAGATTAAAAAGGCGAAACTACGCGGGCGCGGCGGCGCCGGTTTTCCGACCGGCATCAAGTGGGAAATGATGAAAAAGGTGGAAACCGACAGGAAGTTTATTATCTGTAACGCGGACGAAGGAGATCCGGGCGCATATATGAACCGGAATGAAATTGAAAGCGATCCGCACGCATTGATCGAAGGCATGCTCATCGGTGCCTATGTTATGGGGGCGACGGAAGGCATTATGTACGTCCGCGCCGAATATCCTCTGGCTGTCGAGCGGTTTCGAAAAGCTCTTGAGGCCGCACGTGCATGCGGGTTGGTCGGCAAAAATATTTTTGGGACATCTTTCAGCTTCGATATGTCGTATGTCGAAGGGGCCGGCGCGTTCGTCTGCGGAGAGGAAACCGCCCTGATCGCTTCGATCGAGGGTAAGGCGGGGCGTCCTATTCCGCGTCCCCCGTATCCGGCACAGAAAGGTTTGTGGGGAAAACCGACGAACATCAATAATGTAGAAACATGGTTCAACGTTCCCGTGATCGTATCGATCGGCGGAAGCGAGTTTGCAAAATTCGGCACGCCGACCAGCACCGGCACAAAAGTTTTTTCACTTGTGGGAAAGATCAAGAACACAGGGCTTGTCGAGCTGCCCCTCGGCACCCCGCTGCAAAACATTATTTATCAAATGGGAGAAGGAACCGGGAATAAAAAAAGAATCCGTGCGGTGCAGACCGGCGGGCCTTCCGGCGGCTGTATTCCCACGGAGTTTTTCAATACGCCGGTCGATTACGAGTCGTTGACCAAACTCGGAACTATTATGGGTTCCGGCGGCATGGTCGTGATGGATCAGGACAACTGCATGGTCGATGTGGCCCGTTATTTTGTAGAGGTGACATATAAAGAATCGTGCGGCAAATGCACGCCGTGCCGGGAAGGACTTGCGCAGGCGCTGGCAATTTTAAATAAAATAACGCACGGCGAAGCGGTCATGGAAGATCTGGATACGCTCGAACGGCTTGCATACGTCATTAAGGATTCGGCACTTTGCGGCCTGGGTCAGACAAGTTCCAATCCCGTCCTGACGACGCTGAAATATTTCCGTGACGATTACGAAAAACATATCGAACAAAAACGGTGCAAAGCAGGCGTCTGTGAAAATCTTTTCATGGCGTTGTGCGAAAACAGCTGTCCGCTGCATATGAACATTCCGGGATATCTCCAGCTTCTTAAAGAAGGGCGGCTGGAAGAAGCGTTCGAGTTGACGCTGCGGGATAACCCGCTTCCCGGAACGGTCGGCAGGATTTGCTACTTCCACTGTCAGATGCGCTGCCGCCGGGAAATGGTGGACGACGCCGTCTCGCAAGGAGAGATCCATCGGTATCTTGCCGATACGATGTATAAAATGGGCAAGGAAAAAGAAATTTATCAGCGGCTGATCAAAGAAAAATTTTCTTCGACCGGAAAACAAATTGCCATTATCGGCGCGGGTCCGGCCGGATTGACGGCGGCGTTCTATCTCGTTCGTCTCGGTCATGCCGTGACTGTTTACGACAACCATGCGAAGCCGGGAGGAATTTTGCAATACGGAATTCCCGCCTACCGGCTGCCGAAGGACGGATTGGCAAAAGAGCTGGAGCTGTTCAAAAAGCTTGGCGTCAAATTTGTGCTCAACACGCGCATCGGCAAAGATATTCCGTTCAGGACGCTGCAGAAACAGAACGATGCGGTCTTCATTGCGGTCGGCGCGCAGAAAGATATTCCGCTGGATATTCCGGGAAAAGAACTGAATAACGTTCTGGAGGGATATCAATTCCTTGAGGATTTCGCAGCCGGTAAAAAAATGCACATCGGTAAAAAAGTTATCGTTGTCGGTGCGGGAAATGTTGCTATCGATGCTGCGAGGTCATGCCTGCGACTCGGCGCCGATGTCACGATTGTGTACCGGCGCGATAAGGATGAAATGCCGGCAAACTCGCACGAGATCAACGATGCGACGGATGAAACAATCAATTTTATGTTCCTCTCCGCTCCTTATAGAATTCTGGGCAACGAAAAGGGGAAAGTGGCCGGACTTGAGATTCATAAAATGCACTTCGACGGGTTCGATAACGCCGGACGCAAAAAACCGGTCGATACCGGGGAAAGTGCAATCGTTGAATGCGATACCATTATTCTTGCCATCGGTGAGACCGTCGAGTTTGAGCCGGCAAAGGAAATAGGACTCGAAATGCGGAAGAACGGTGCAGTCAGGGTCAGCCAGCCGACATTCAAGACGAATCTTCCGAATGTTTACGCGGGAGGAGATGCGGTCACGGGACCGGCGACGGTCTCCGAAGCGATGGGCATAGCGCAGCAGGCGGCCGAAGCGATCGATAGAGATCTGATGAAGGAAAAACGATTCCATCTTTTGTTCAGAGACTTTAAATATAAAAACGAAGTGGAACCGGAACCTGAGGGAGGGAAAAGGGTGGATCCGAAAAAACTTCCGGTCAAGGAAAGAATATCGAATTTCCAGGAGGTGCTTGCCGGATATACAGGAGAACAGGCGATGGCGGAGGCGAACCGCTGCCTGCGCTGCGATGTGAAATGTCAGGATCAGGACTAAAGGAGAAGTGTCAATGGAAACCAAAACGGTCAATATTAAAATTAATAACAGCGATTATCAGGTTCCACAGGGCGTCACCATTCTCGATGCTGCAAAGCGTGTCGGTATCGATATTCCGACTCTCTGCTACTGCGAAGACGTTTCGAAAAACGCCTCGTGTGCTGTATGCGTTGTGGAAGTCAAGAATGCACGATCCCTCATCCGTTCCTGTGTAACGTGTGTGAACGAAGGGATGGAAATAACTACAAATTCCACGCACGTCAGGGAAGCGAGAAAAACGAACGTCGAATTGATTCTTGCCAACCATCCGAAAGATTGTCTTTCCTGCTTGCGCAATCAAAATTGCGAATTGCAGGAAATCGCAGCTGAACTCGGCGTCAAAGAAACGCGGTTTGTCCGTACGAAGAAACTGGAACCCTTAGATGAAACGTCTCCCTCCATTATCCGGGATCCGAATAAGTGTATTTTGTGCGGACGGTGTATTGCGGTGTGTTCGGAAGTGCAGACTGTCTATGCAATCGGCCTTTCGAACCGCGGCATACAAAGCAAAGTCTCGACCTATATGGAAAAGGGACTCGGCAACGTTGCGTGCACGAACTGCGGGCAATGCGCGCTCGTGTGCCCGACCGGCGCCATTGTCGAACGGGATGAAACTGATAAGGTATTTGACGATCTTCTGAACCCGGAAAAATATGTCGTCGTTCAAACAGCTCCGGCCATCCGGGTCGGCATCGGTGAAGCGATGGGTCTGGCGCCGGGCAGTTTGGTAACGGGACAAATGGTTGCGGGTCTGCGCCGTCTCGGATTCGACAAGGTGTTCGATACGCAGTTTACCGCCGACCTGACCATTATCGAAGAAGGGCATGAACTCATCCGCCGGCTTACGCACAAAGGCACGCTGCCGATGATAACGTCCTGTTCGCCGGGCTGGATAAAGTTTGCGGAACATTTTTTCCCGAATTCGCTCGATCATCTTTCCACATGCAAATCCCCGCAGCAGATGTTCGGCTCGGTTGCAAAGACGTATTATGCGGCAAAGATCGGCGTCGATCCGAGAAAAATCGTCGTCGTATCGGTGATGCCGTGCACGGCAAAAAAATACGAAGCGCGCCGTCCGGAAATGATGGGTGCATTCGAATACTGGAAAGAGAGAAAAGGATGGTCGGATGACGATGCATTTTACGATATCGATTACGTTCTCACCACGCGCGAGCTTGCACGCATGTTTAAAGAATCGGGCGTGCGATTTGCCGCGCTGCCTTCCGAGGAATTCGACAGTCCGCTCGGTGAATCTACCGGTGCAGCTGTCATTTTCGGTGCAACGGGCGGTGTGATGGAAGCCGCATTGCGCACAGCGTATGAAGTCGTAACGGGTACCCCGCTTCCCGATATTAATTTTATGCCCGCAAGAGGCATGGAAGGAATCAAAGAGGCAGAGGTCGATCTGGACGGTACGAAAATCAAAGTGGCGGTTGCACATACGCTGAAAAATGCCCGGAAACTTCTTGAACAAATAGAAAAAGGCGAATCGCCGTATGCATTTATAGAAATCATGACATGTCCGGGCGGCTGCCTTGGAGGAGGCGGGCAGCCGATTCCGACCACATGGAATATCCGGAAGATGCGTGCGGATTCGATCTATGCGGAAGACGCGCATAAACCGCTGCGTAAGTCGCATGAAAACCCGCAGGTGCAGGCTCTTTACAAGGAATTTCTCAAAGAGCCGCTCGGTGAAGTCTCGCATCACCTGCTCCATACGCATTATAAAAAACGCGGACTCTTTGTCTGGCAGCAAAACGGCGAAGGAAAAAATGCCGATCAGCATGCTGAAAAGGAAACGAACTAGTAACAGCATCTGCATTCCGAGAGAGGCTATAAACACAGAAGCCCGGAGCAATCCGGGCTTCTGTGTAATAGTGCGCCCTTTTTTAAATTTTGAAGACACCTTGCGAAGGTTCAAGCAGCACAAAAACTAAGTTGTGACGATCAAATGTTTATTTAAAGTCAAATTCGTTTAAGATGTTGGTTATATCGCTTTCAAATCAAAACCGTATTTATAACTGATAAGTTGTTTCCCCCGGCTGTAATTCTCTTTCCATGCCTTTTCTTTATGACTGATCTCGATAATGTCTTGTGCCGATGTTTTTGCGAAAACTTTTACTGTATCGTTCAAAACAATCAATTCCTCTTTTGAAAACAGTTCAGTATTAAATGGTCTTTGAGGAGTCGGTTTAAATTGTTCTCCGGAAAATCCGTTTGCAGATTCCGTTGAAAATATTTCAATATCGTTCCTATTTGCAATAAACTCATATATCGCGTTAAAATTATTCGGAACCGGCCCTAAATCAATCGCTCTATAACGAACGCCGCTCATTGAAAAGCAGGTTTGACGGAAACAGAAAAAGTCCGCGTAAAAGAGAAGCTTGTTGAGTTTCGTTTTCCAAGGCTGCATTTTCTCCGCAAAAAATATCACCATCTCTGTAAACTTTTCAATGTTTGGCTTTCTGTAACCTGAATATTCATCGGGAATGCGACTGCCGAAAAAATAATCGGAAAGATCGACAACAAGATTGTTTTGCTTTTCTGCTTCAATAAGTTCTTCTGTTCTTTTAAGGATTTTCTCTTTATCCAGTTGTTCTAATGTTCGGCTGAGTTCTATAAGTTGTTTAAAACCCTTAGGGTCTTGTGCCATACGGATGAGTTTTCCATTCGATTCGTTTGGAACCTCTCCGTTCTCATAGTTGCGATATATGTTTATACCGAATCCCAACGCCTCAGACATCTTTACTGCGGAAAGCCCAAACTTGCTGCGAATCTCTTTTATTTCATCAGGGAACGGAATGTTATACTTTTCACGATATTGATTGTACAATTGATTGACATTTATTTCATCCAATTCGGCGGATGTGAATTGTTCTTTGCTCTCCTTGCAGAGGAAATAATGATACACTATCGGAAATTCTTCTTTCCGGAAGGATAATGTTCGGGATTCCTTTTGCAGGATCATTTCTTTGCCTGTAATTGGGCTTTTCATATTGCCGCTCCTTTCAATGGATAATGCAGCGGATGCTCCGCCAGATGAAAAGAGATACAAATAACGCTCGCATCTTGTATTCCCATTGTAATTTTAATAAAAACCTCGTGTCCCTTTATTTCTTTTCCAAAAATCCACATTTGAGCTCCCCTGTAAAGAGTCTCTTCTATAGGACCATAGCTATAATCTTGTTTGCATAAATCTTCGAGGACTTTTTTTCTATCGATTGGCCGAATTTCTAAATCTGCGAGGGCTTGTGTGTTTTTATTTCGTTCATCTCGAAAAAGAACATCGAATATCTTCATTTTCATTTTAAAGTCTTGAAGGAAATGTTCTATTTCATCTTCAGTTGCCATTTTTTGATTGTCCTAAAGATAATAAAGCCAATAGTGAAAAACAACTATATAGTTGTAATTATTCGGTATTATTGCATTAAATAACACTATAAGGTGCGTTATTACTGAGATTTGCCAATAAAAGCCGCTAATTGATGTATGAGATGTGCTAATTTTAGCATTGAATCGAATATTTATCAGAAGCTACTTTCATTCATTTGAATTTTCCGCTATAATTCAATTTCATATAATATGCAGACCGGACATTCTTCGCAACCCATCCTTCTTCAAATTCAACATCTTTCCATTGTGCGCGGCGCAGCGACGATTCTTCACGATCTGAATTTCACCATTCGCAAAGGCGAACAATGGGCCGTAGTGGGAAATTCCGGCAGCGGTAAAACTACTTTTGCTTCAGCCATCGCCGGGAGAATTCCGCATCAGGGGAATATCGATTGGTATCTTCCGCCGCATGGGCAAACACACCGGACGGTTGCGTTTGTAGAACAGCAGCACAGGTTTAAGAATATTTCCATGCGGGGGGAATTGTACTATCAGCAGCGGTATCATTCCATCGATGCGAACGATGCCTTGACGGCAGCCGCGGTGCTGGCGAGTGATTGCGGTGCACAGACGGAACAAGAAAAGCGCTGGCTGGATCTTTTGCATCTTACGCCGCTGCTTTCCAGTCCGCTCATTCAGCTTTCCAACGGCGAGCATAAGCGATTCCAAATTGCACAGGCATTGTTTGAAAATCCGGCGCTCCTCATTCTGGATAATCCGTTTCTCGGATTGGACGGGGAAGGCTGTACACTGCTCCAAGCCATACTGCAGGATCTTTGCAAAAAGGGGATTCAATTAATGCTGCTGGAATCGCGCGGCGAACTTCCTTCCTGCATAACCAATGTTGCGGAATTGGACCGGGGCCGGCTGATCCGTACAGTGCGGCGGGAAGAATATGAACCTGCACGGTATCGGGAACCGGCCGGTTTTGTATTCGACAACGCGATGATTCGCCGGTATGGAAAAAACGAAAATGGATTTACAACGGCCGTGAAAATGACCGGCGTTTCCGTGCGTTATGGAGAGAAATCCGTATTAAAGAATATTTGCTGGGAAGTGCTTCGCGGAGAGCGGTGGCTTGTGAGCGGTCCCAACGGCGCGGGTAAGACGACGCTGTTAAGCCTCATTAATGCCGATCATCCGCAGGCATACGCAAACGATCTGATTCTCTTTGACCGGAGGCGGGGAACCGGAGAAAGTATCTGGGATATAAAGCAAAAAATCGGATTTGTTTCGCCGGAACTGCATCTCTACCTCCGGCCGGATCTTACGTGTGAAGAAACGATCGCTTCAGGATTATTCGATGCGCTCGGTGTTTTCCGGCAGCCCGATCCCGAAGAGGCGGCACGCGTGGAATGGTGGATAGATGTTTTACAGATGCAATCCGAACGTTTCCGGATGCTAAATCAGCTTTCATTCGGACGCCGGCGAATGCTGCTGCTGGCACGCGCACTAATAAAAAATCCGCCGCTGCTGATTCTGGATGAACCGTGCCAGGGGCTGGATGAAGAACAAACGTCATCTTTTCTCCGGCTTACGGACGAGCTTTGCCGCTCGTCCGATACAACGCTCATATATGTCAGCCATGATGAAACCGCCGTTCCTCCCTGCGTGACGCACGAGCTGAGATTGGAACAAGGATCTGCAGTGTCGATCGGGAAAAAGGGGAGCAAAAAAAGTGTTTCCTTAAAATGTTCTTGATTATCTGTAGGCTATATACTACTATATACTTGTAGGCAATTGTCAACGGCGGTCAGATTGTTATAAAAAGGACGGAAACTGCCCGATTATTGTATTCCTCATGTTCCCAATGAATAAAAAAATGCATTTTTGCTGTCATTACATCGTTTGCTTTGCAGTAATCTCTGTTCCTCTTATGGCTCAGACAAATAACGATACGCTCCGCGTTCATTTTAATTCAGATCAGATTCATATCGATAACCTGACGCTGGAAAGAGTGGAATCGCTGATACCGGGAGTTCGTCCGAATAATTTTATACGGTCATATTCACCTTTCGACGAAATGACCGTTTCCCTCACGGATCCAAGACTCAGCCCGCTGTTTCGGGAAGATCTTTCGTACCGTTTTGATACGACGGAAAAAGTGCTCTCGCTTCATCAGCGCTATGAACAGAACGAAATAACGGCTGAACCGATCGTCGGACTGACTTCGGTGTATGATAAAAGCGGAATGGAAACGTGGACGAAATCGGTCGGAGCCAAACTTTTCGGTCATCTTGGTTCTTCCTTCACGTTCTATACGAAAATTGTAGACAACGGTGTACGCGGAAATATGCTTGATACGAAAAGAGAATTGGATAATTCCGACGGTTTTGCCTTGAGCGCCAACAATGGGATCGGCGGCTTTGACTTTGACGCTGTCGAAGGACAGCTGGGATTCAGCTCGGGGGCGATTCAATTATTTATTGAGAAAATCAGAAACGTTTGGGGTTACGGCGAAGACGGTCAAATCATTTTTTCAAGAAAAGCGCCCAGTTATCCTCAGTTCAGACTCGTCGTTTCGCTCTCCGACCGCTTGAAATTTACTTATATACAATCGATTCTCTTTTCCGATGTCATCGATTCGGCTCAAAGCTATGGGAACACGGCATATTATGATACCTACCGAAGAGTGTACCGGTCTAAGTTTATGGCGGCGCACCTTCTTGAATATTCGCCGTCCGATGAGTGGAATTTTTCACTCGGTGAGTCGATTATCTACAGCGATGCATTCGAACCGGTATTTCTTATCCCGGTTCTCCTCTTTAAAGCCGTCGAATATCAGTACAGGGACAACGACAACGCGCAAATATTCGGCGGCATACGGTATTCCATCCCTTCATTCGGTTCTTTGTATACGGACTTTTTTATCGATGATGTCAATACGGACAAATTATTCAGCGCTCAGAACGACAATGTCCTTGCGGGTACATTCGGCGTCCGTATGACGGACTGCATGGTGAACAACCTGGATATCGTTGCGGAGTACACCCGGCTCAATCCTTGGGTTTATACGCATAAATATGAGTCTGCCACGTATACCAGCAATTCATATGTTCTTGGAGATTGGATAGGTCAAAACAGCGAGCTTTTCTACGTGTCTGCAGAATACCGATGGACGAGGTCTTTGTGGCTGAAGTTTTCATTTCAGCACCTTGAAAAGGGAATTCTCGACTCCGTACATGTCCATTTTACATATCCCGGCGTTCCGACGTTTTTACAGGGTCCCATCTTTCATCAAACGATTTTCAAGTTCGAAACACGATGGGAAGTATGCAGAAACTTATTCTTCAAAGGGGATGTGTCCCTTACAAATCAAAACAGCGGACAAATCGCCATTACAAATTTGAGCACCGACATTCCGATTAATTATCCGGCTCTCTCAAACAAGCTCTCATTGAATGTGGGGATTACATATAATCTCTTTAATAACGAATAACGATTAAAAGGGATGCAGCATTTGCTGCCATGAAGAAAAGCAGGAACCACCCCGGTATTCGTCCTTATCAGCAAAAACACAGTAATTTATTTAAACTTGGCATTATTGTAAAGGCACAGAGCGATGTGCCCCTACAATTCTACGTATTCTCTATTCGATCCTATCGTCATCCCGGATCTGTACGCGGCGGATTTTTCCGCTAATGGTTTTGGGAAGTTCGGGTACAAATTCGACGATGCGCGGATATTTATAAGGCGCCGTGACNNTTGACGTGTTCCTGCAAAATGTGTGCAAGTTCGTTGCTTGCCGTATAATTTTTTGAAACCACGACTGTTGCCTTGACGATTTGTCCGCGGTCCTCATCGGGAACCGCCGTGATGGCGCATTCCAAAACCGCAGGATGTTCCAGCAAAGCGCTTTCCACTTCGAACGGTCCTATACGGTAGCCGGAGCTTTTAATAATATCGTCCGCTCT
>PMML01000049.1:24526-24738 GCA_003162695.1 Ignavibacteriota bacterium
GATGGTTTTCCCATCGAACCCGGTTTGGGAGTCATCCACGGATACGTTGCAACACAAACGGTCAATTCCGTCTGCCCGTATCCTTCCATCAAGCGGATACCCGTGGCATCCAAAAATTGTTTGTAGACCTCCGGATTGAGCGGTTCTCCCGCTACGGCACAGTATTTTAAATTGCTTAAATCGTACTTCGATAAATCTTCTTTGATAAGAAA
>PMML01000048.1 GCA_003162695.1 Ignavibacteriota bacterium
TGTCCGTCATGATAACGGCGGATTATTTCCCAGGTGTCCATAAGTCCGATTCCTTTTCCCGAAGGGATGGATGCCCAGAATGCCATAACTCTCCTTTTTGTGAAGAATTAAGATGGCATTCCTCTTGGATGATTCAAATGGTCAGGTGGGGAATATGCTGGCCCTGGGAGTGGGGAATTGTCGTGGCCCCAGGGGTGGGGAATATCGTGGCCCTAATCAGACTTTTAGTGGGGAATTAACGTGGCCCTTGACAAAATAAAAGACTCTGTCGTTAATTATTGGGGACGTAATATTCCAGAGCAATTCAAGACAGAAATAAAGCAAGTTGCACGAATTGTAGATAAGCCTTAAATGAGGAGATGGATATCTCTTTAAATCTCTTAGGGTTGCGATAGGATGGTAATAGAATCGCAAACGGTCATAAAATGGTTACAAAAAGATACCCAAAGGATACCGAAACAATAACAAAATCATATCCAAACGATACTTAAAACATGACAGAAACATGACAAAAGTACGAAAAGACCATATGTAGAGTAGGTTGTTATATTTGAATAACATAACCCGTTTGGATCTCGAAATTCTCCATTCACATAAACGAAATGCATAAAAAATGCCGTCGGAATTGAAAAAATATCCGCGAGCAGCGATGTAAAATGTAAATTTTGCCTCGTTTGGCACTACAAATCATAAATTTACCATTCATCATCATAGAAAAATTGGAAGTTGTACTGTAAGTCGGAATTTTATAGAAAGATTTGATGGAAAATTGGAATCAAAATTGATTTTCCTGCATTGTTGGGTTACATTCTAAACAGCGAGGCACTTATCAAATAGAATTCAATAATAAAAGGCAATTATTATATGAAGTGCGAAAATAAATCGCTCTAATAAACTTGATTATGGGGCTTATGGCAACTACCAATTTATTTCTAATTAATCTAATGAAATTCATTGTTGATATGGTCTCGCCGGAAAAACTGCGAAGGTGTTTTAAAATCGCAGAAATGATTTACAGAGTGGAACTTCTA
Organism: Ignavibacteriota bacterium; assembly: GCA_003162695.1. GTDB lineage: Bacteria > Bacteroidota > Ignavibacteria > UBA10030 > UBA10030 > Fen-1254. The sequence continues at coordinate 1,032 of PMML01000048.1, forward strand.
AGCTGTGGGTCGCGCCGGGATCACAAAAAACTGCACCAAATGCCAATCGAGTATGATCCATTATCGATAACTGATACAACAAAGAACCATTATCCGGGGAATCGCAAAACCAAACAGTCTATAAACAGATTATTCAATGAAATCGGAATTTGATCGTCAGCTCATTGAACATCGAACTATAATTTAATAGGGAATTTTATTTTCAAGGTACCTGTTCAAATAGAGAGAAGAAATTCGATGCAGCTGCCGGTAGAGTCTCCGCTTTGTTTTTAACGGGAAAAGATAAAAAAACAGTTTTCATTGCTGTCTCACGGCGATTTTACAATCTGTATAAATGCGGAAATTACATAATACACCGTAAAAAACTAAAAAGAAAAGGATTCGTATTGAAATGAAATTGAAAATTACTATTTTGTGCAGCACTATTTTCATAGTTTCAATCACGAATGTTCAAGCGCAGCCGGTTCCACTCTGCGGTTCGCTTATCGATAAAGGTTCAGGTTTACCGGTCGGCAATGCCAGAATTACGCTTCGCGAGATTAAAAAAGAAACTCTTTCAAATGAAAACGGACAATTTATATTTTTGTCCGTTCCATCGGGTTCATATACTCTGACTGTATATCATCTCGCTTATAAAAAAATCGAACGCATCATTCAGATCCATACAGGCGATACGCTGCACCTGCAGCTCGATCCGGCTCTTTTCCACTCTGCCGATGTCGTGGTGCAGAGCACGAAGGAAAACGCATATTCACAAGCGCAGCCGATTCCGGTCGCAGTTGTCGACGGTTCAACATTTATAGAAACAAGTGCGCCCACCGTTTCCGATGCATTAAGCCGGGAACCGGGCGTTGCGCTGGTCCGCGATGGAATGTGGGAAAGTCTGGTTTCCATACGCGGCATGACGCGATATAATATCGTTATGATGATCGACAACATACGCATTGAAACGGCAAACGATCATGCGGCGGCGCTTTCCTTGATCGATCCCTTCGATATCGATCGCGTGGAGGTTATTAAGGGCGCAAGTTCGGCTCTTGCCGGCACGGGTGCATTCGGCGGTGTTGTAAATATTATTACGAAAAGTCCTTCTTTCAGCGATCAGCCTTTTGTAAGCGGAGAGTCGATGGTACGGTACGAATCGGTCAATAATTCTCATGCGGAATATCTCGCTCTGGAAAGCGGATCGGATGCGTACCGCTTTCGAACCAGCGGCATGTTTCGCAGGGCGGATAATTATTCTTCGCCGCAAGGTGTTGTTCCGGAATCGTATTTTAACGATTGGGATATTTCAGCAGATGCCGGTGTAAAATTATTAGGCACACATTCCTTCGATTTTACATATCAGCGTTCACAGACAGACGATGCCGGAATCCCGGGCGGTTCATCGCTGTTTCCGCCGGCAGCAATTGTAAAATATACGCTGGCCCGGAGAGAATTGTTCAAAGCGGAATATACGATTCCTTCCACAAGCGAATATTTTACTTCATTGGTGATACGAGCGTCGCAGCAAAACATAGAACGCGATGTCAGTTTAATCGCAAATCCAATAATTACAAAAACACCGCATGCCGACCAGAACACCGGAACCATACAGGCTGAAGCGGCAATCATACCGCTCGATGGACATTATGTGACCGCCGGCGCTGAAATATGGCGGACTTCAATAACGAGCGGAAGGGAAACCTATAAACGCGGGAACGATACTATTCTCGAAGAAGTGCCGCTGCCGAATTCTTCCTTTACAAGTACGGGAATATATGTTCAGGATGAATGGAAGATTGTTCCCGATCGTACGACAATGGTCATCGGCGGCAGGTACGATGCTGTTCAAGTTCATAATGATTTAACATATGACACATTGTGGTTAAAATATGGGAACCATATCGTTACACCTTCCAACCGCGATATACTATGGCAGGCAAATACTTCAAACACTCAAAGCTGGAGCGCCAATGCCGGTGTTCAGCAAAATATTGTTCAATGTTTGGATGCATCCTTTTTACTTTCAACAGCATTCCGAACGCCTTCGCTCCAGGAATTATATGCATATTTGACCAACTCGGCGGTCCCCGTTGTCGGTAATCCGAACTTGCAGCCGGAGAGAAGCGTTTCGTTTGATTGCAATGCCCATTTTCATGTTCAAAATGTTTCACTGTCTGCCGATGTATATTATTCTATTTATCATGATCTCGTCGCTGAAGTTCCGGGAACATTTGACGGAGATTCGGCAGAAGTCAAAACAAATATCGGCAATGCGCGAATTTACGGGTATGAAATATCGGTGGATGTCGAACCTTCCGATGAATTGAAAATTCGTTCTTCGCTTTCCTATACACGCGGGGAAGATACGAAGACGGATGCGAACCTTCGTCAGATAGCGCCGATGCAGGGCAGTTTTGGTGCAGATTATCAGATTCAAAAAATCGGGATTATACATGCGGACTGCGAATTCGTCGATGACAAAACCAATCCTGCAGCGGGGGAGACGGCGACGCGCGGATATGCGCTCTACAATGGCGGTTTCACAACCGCATCGTTTGAAGGATTCGGCATGGACTTTAAATTGTCCGCAGGCATACAAAACATCTTTAACCGTGCGTACGTGAATTTCCTTTCGACCCTGCGCGGCAATATGAACGATGAACCGGGAAGAAATATCTATCTATCGGTTTCGACAAATTGGTAAGGTGAAAGAATAACCTATGTGGCTGCTGCTTGCACTTGTTTCTGCGCTCTTTTCCGCCGCCGCTGCCGTTATGCAAAAGAAAATACTCTTTCGTATCGATGCATTAACCTTTTCATTCATGCTGTCGATTGTTCTTATGGGGTTTTCAATCGGTACACTGTTGTTTATCGATGCGTTCCACCTCTCGTCTGCCGCTCTCATTATTCTTATCGTTAAAAGCGTGATCAATGCAGCGGCGTTTTTATTCGTCATGATGGCGCTCCAGCGGGGCGGCATCAGTTCTACGCTTCCGCTTCTCGCTTTGACACCGGGAGTTACGGCTTTGCTGGCGTACGGCGCTCTGGGCGAAACTATTTCGAAATATGAAATTCTCGGTTTATCGTTCATGATTGCCGGCATATTCCTTCTGGAGCGAAACGAATCCGCTGCATCGAACAATAAACAATGGTTCGATTCTTCCCATTGGTATATCGGTTCTGCCCTCATACTATTTTCTGTTTCTTCCGTGTTCGATAAATATCTTGTCAGCGGCATCAAGACGCCGCCTCTTGTCGTTCTGTTCTATCAGCATGCAGTTTTTCTTGTTCTTTATGGCGGTTTGTATTTTAGAAAACACCGCTCGTTAAAGTCTTTCACAGAATCCGGTATGAGGTCGACGGTGCTTTTAATACTTGCTGTGGCCGTATTAACGATGGGTTATCGTTATACACAGCTGGCAGCCGTTAAACTCGGCTCTGTGGCTCTTGTGCTGGCTGTAAAACGGACTTCGGTCTTTTGGGCGGCATTGGTTGGAGGAAAACTGTTCGATGAAAAGCGTCTCGTGCCGAAGCTTATTGCTGCTGCATGTATTATTGCAGCAGGATTTATGATCCTTCGGAATGTGGGGTAAGCATTGCGAATTGCCAATCGACAATTGGCAATCGGCATTGAGAAGTCATTGATTGGCAGTCAGAAATTGGAAATTGACAATTGATAATGGGCAATCTCAAAGATATTGAGCCGGATATATTGGTTCTCCGTTCGAGGAAACAGGTGGACAGGATTGTCCGCTGGGTCGGCAAAGATAAACAACGCTTCGCAGCATTGATGAAATTGTATCTTTCCCGCCCGGGCGGGCAGGCTCGCCGCGGCGGACAGGTCCTCGATGGGGATGCCGGTCAAGATGATAAAATTTCCCGGCATGCTGCATGGGTGGTTGCGCATTGTGTCGAGCAACACCCGAATCTTGCCTCGCCCTGGCTGAAATTAATCGTGAAAAAAAATCAGGAACCCGGCATCCATGAAGCGCTCCGCCGGACTGGAATGTCCGTTCTCCAATATTCGGAAATTCCTGCATCGCTGCAAGGCACTGTTGCGAATGTATGCTTTTCCTATATAACCGAACTTAAAATCTCAATCGCTCCTCGTGCGGCCGCGATAAAGGTTCTGGCTCGCATAGCAGAGCATAAGAAGGAACTGGCGCTTGAGCTCCGGACGGCCGTAGAGCAGATGTTGCCGTATTCGACTCCCGCTTTTCGGTCGTGCGCGCGGCATATTTTGAAATCGGTTCCGAAAGGGGAACCATTAAACAGCAGAGAGGAAGAGGACAAATTTCTTAACGATTGGCTGTTGAAGAAAAGGTAGTAATTCAATAAAACAATCCCTTCAGTTTAATTCCCGATCAGCCCGAAATTTCGTATAATAAACTATGCAGCAAAAGTCTCTACAAAAACATGATCCGTATGCCGCTTTTCGATTTCCGGAATTTCGGTTTTTGGTGAGTGCCAATTTCCTGTTGACCATGGCCGGCATGATTCAGGAGGTCGCCATCGGCTATGAAGTTTACCGTATGACGCACGATCCGCTTGCGCTCGGCATGATCGGTCTGGTCGAGGCGGTACCGTTTATGTCGCTGACGTTGTTTGGCGGACATATTGCCGATATGTACAGTAAACGCAAAGTTCTCATCTGGAGCGTCGGTGGAATTGCCTTTAGTTCGATCGCACTGCAGGTGGTCATGCGGCTGCAGTATCTTTTTAGCATGTCGTCGCTTCTTATTGCGATATATGCGTCATTGTTCGTGATTGGTCTCTGCCGCGCATTTCAATCTCCGACAACAACTTCGCTGCGTGCGATTCTCGTAACGCCGGAAGTAATAGAAAATGCATCGACATGGGGAAGCACTTCATGGCAGCTCGGCGCAATCCTCGGTCCAGCAGCGGCAGGATTTCTCTATGCCGGAATCGGATTTACGAATACCCTTTTGCTTGTCACTATTTTCGTGATTTTTTCTTTTGCCTTTTTTTCGAGAATTAATGACCGTCAAATAGTCGCAACCGGAAAAACGGACAATGTTCTGACAAGTATAAAAGAAGGAATTCACTTCGTCTTCGACACGAAGATTATACTCTATTCCATCTCGCTCGACTTGTTTTCGGTACTCTTCGGAGGCGTTGTGGCAATTCTTCCGATCTATGCACAGGATATTCTTAACGTGGGGCCGCAGGGACTCGGCATTCTTCGTGCTGCACCGTCGATTGGCGCTCTTTTAATGCTTTTTCTTCTTGCCCGCTTTTCAGCGATGTATCATGCCTGGCGCAATCTGCTTCTTGCGGTGACCGGTTTCGGCATTTGTATTCTGGTTTTTGCAATTTCCCGTTCGATGCTGCTCTCCGTTGCTGCGCTTTTTTTAAGCGGAGCATCGGACAGCATCAGTGTCGTTATCCGCGCCACAATATTACAGACTATGACTCCCGATAAAATGCGTGCCCGCGTACAAGCAGTGAACGGAATTTTTCTTGCTTCCTCAAATGAAGTCGGCGCTTTCGAATCGGGTCTTGCTGCAAAAATAATGGGAACGGTTCCTTCCGTGATTTTCGGAGGTGTGATGACTCTTTTGATCGTTGGAACTGTCTTTCGGCGTACAGGAGATTTGATGAAAATGAATGTACGTGCGAAACGATAAATGTTGAAATATTCTGTTTTTGCTTCTTGATGTCTGTTCCGGCTTTTCGTATAATGTAAAAAGAATTCAGAATTTAGAATTAAGTAAAGGTTGTGCTTTGTGAATCCTGAAATTGTCCTGAAAACCAGAAACCTTGGCAAGCATTACCGTCATCGGTGGGCAGTCAGGAATCTGAATCTTGAGGTGTACCGCGGCGATGTTTTCGGTTTTCTTGGGCCCAATGGCGCCGGAAAAAGCACTACAATCCGGATGATTCTTTCACTTATTCGCCCTACCGAAGGGGAAATCGAACTCTTCGGCTATCCTTTAAGTTCCGAGCGCAGGAAAGCGCTTGCACACACGAGCGGATTAGTGGAAAAAGCCGATTTTTATCTTTACCTGAGCGCTTTGAGAAATCTCGAAATTCTCGGTACTTTATCCGGAGGCATCGATCGCCGGCGCATTCAGGAAATAATCGACTTAGTTGGTTTGAGCGGTCGCGAGAACGACCGCGTGAAAACATATTCTCACGGCATGAAACAGCGGCTCGGCATCGCACAGGCGCTTCTGGCGGATCCTGATCTGGTCATTTTGGACGAACCGATGAACGGCCTCGATCCGCAGGGCATAAAGGAAATCCGCGATCTTATCGTTCATCTTGCCCGCGACCGGAAAAAAACGATTCTGCTTTCTTCACATCTGCTGTCTGAAATTGAATTGGTTGCCAACCGGATGGCTATCATTAATCGGGGGGAACTTGCAGCGCAGGGAGAGGTGGAGGCATTGCTCGAACACGGCGAACAGTATGTAAATCTCAAAGCCGGACCTGCAGAAAAAGTCCGGCAGATTCTGGAGGAAAAGGGAATACGGGTCAGGTCATTTGATGAAGGTACCGGTGAGTTTTCTCTCGATATTCGTTTTGAGGAAACTGCAGATTTAACCGCAGCGCTTGTGCGCGCCGAGGTAGAAGTACATGCAGTTGTTCCGCGAAGGTCGCTGGAGGATTATTTTCTTTCTATCACGGAAAACGGAGCGGAATAATTCTATGCTGCGCCTTATTCGGGATGAAGTATTGAAAACTTTTCTTAAAAAACGAACATATCTTGGATTCGGTATCATTCTGCTGATCGTTCCGCTGATCGAGATAGCGATGAATCTGGAAGGTTCGCATTTTATTACTGCCATAACGCGGACGCTGGCGAGAGATTTCTTTTTTTCCGGCAGTCTCTTTAATGGATGGTTCATTGCGTATATGATTATGAACAGCCTCTGGCTTCATGTTCCGCTTCTCATTTCGTTCGTTGTCGGCGATCAGCTTGCAGGTGAAGCGACTGCAGGTACGTACCGGCTGATCCTGATTCGTCCCGTCTCACGCGCAAAAATATTTTTTGCTAAATATGCCGCTTCGCTCATTTATACATTTCTCTTTGTTGCTTTTCTGGCATGCCTCAGCATAGGTCTTGCATTGTTCCTGGCGGGCAGAGGAGATTTGCTCGTTTCAAAAGGCGAAATTCTAGTGCTTGCCGATTCGGATGTTGCCTGGCGCTTTATGGTTGCGTATGTGTTCGCTCTATGGACGATGACGACCGTTGCATCAATTTCGTTTTTCTTCTCATCGTTTGTGGAAAATTCGATCGGACCGATTGTCGGAACGATGGGCGTGATTATCGTCTGTTCGGTTATAACGCTGATGCCGATACAGCTTTTCGATGCGCTCCGGCCTCATTTGTTTACAAGTTATCTCGATCTCTGGTCGAGAGTCTTCGCGGAGCCGGTTGACTGGGAAAAAATCCGAACCGGAGCGCTCTATCTTGGCGGATATTCTTTTGCATCGGTCGCTGTCGCCTGGTATATTTTTGTTCGAAAAGATATACTCTCTTAGAATTAAGAATGCAGAATTCAGGCAATAGAATTCAGAATATAGAATTTAGGATACTGAAGGGAGAGCGAAAAGAATGAAGAAAGATCATTTACCAATACGCAGAATACCATCGGGTCTTATGAACAGCAGCACGGCAATACCGCAACACCGCAGCACATTGCTTAAAAAGGACGCCTTGTGAATTTCAACGCCGCGGTAAAAAGGATACGGTTCGGTTTTCATCCAAATTTCTGGATTGCGAACGGCATGGAACTGTTCGAGCGCCTTGCATATTATAGTCAGGCGGCAATCTTCAGTGTTTTTCTCCGCGACCATCTGCATCTTTCTCTTGCCGATGCGGGAAAACTTCAATCGCTCTTTGGCGGGTTGATCTATTCGCTTCCGATCCTGGGAGGAACGCTGGCCGATAAATTCGGATTTCGGCGGGCATTTTCGACTGCATTCGGAATTCTTGCTGCCGGCTATTTGCTTATCGGTTCGACAGGCATGGACCTCTTTGCTCCTCTCTATGCGCATATTTCCATTTTTTGGACGCTGGTTATTATCCTGATCTTTACCGCTTTTGGCGGAAGTTTTATCAAACCATCCGTCCTGGGAACCGTTGCTGTTGCGTCTATGGGTGAGAATAAATCTCTCGGTTATGCGGTCTATTACTGGTTAGTCAATATCGGTGCTGCCATCGGCCCTGCCCTTGCCTATCTCGTTCGCAATGAATTCGGGATTGAATTCGTTTATCTTATTTCCTCTGTGAGCTGTCTGTTGATGTTCATTGTCAATGCGTTTTTCTATAAAAATATAGCGCCCGATTCCGCGATGCCAGTGGAATCACTCGGGACGAAGTTGAAGAATCTTGTCGTTGTGTTGAGGAATACTCGATTTATGGTGTTCTTGCTTATTTTCTCGCTCTTCTGGATCATGTTCTGGCAGGAATTTATCATCGTCCCGTTTTATGTGCGGGACTTTATCTCCCGTGATGCTCCTTTTGAAATCATCGCATCGGCGGGTGCGTGGGGAATTATTGTATTTCAATTGTTTGTCAATCGACTGACCCGGAATCTTCCTGCCGACCGGGCGATTGTGGCAGGGTTTGCCGTTGCCAGCCTTTCCTGGCTGGTGGTAGCCCTGCATCCCGCCATATCCACGATGATTGCAACTATCGTGGTTTTTTCGATCGGTGAAATGACGCAGGCGCCGCGATATTATGAATATATCTCAAATCTTGCGCCTCCGGGACAGCAGGGATTATATCAGGGTTACGGTTTTTTGCCGATCGCTCTTGCCTATGCACTCGGAGGAATTTTGGGTACATGGATGTACGATCGCGTTGCCGTACAGGCGCATTCGCCCGGAAGTATCTGGTTCGTTCTTTTCGGAGTCGGCGTCCTTGCTACCGTCCTGATGATGTTGTATAATATCTTTTCAAAAAAGAAGGCGGTCACACATGTGTATTGATGCATTGATCCGAAGATCGTCAATGACGGCGCTTCTGGTTGTTCTTTTTTTGTTTTCTGCAGAGGTTTTTGCGCAGAAACATCCGTCGGGTACAACAATCCTTGAGAATGCAGAGCGTGTGTTTGAGCCGGTCCGCGATTTTATCGTTTCCATCGAAGCGTCAGTGAAGATGGAGCGTCTGAGCGTGCCGAACATGCAGGGGACCATGTATTTTAAAAGACCGGATAAAGTGCATTTTACATCAAACGGATTCATGATGATACCGCGGGAAGGAATTGTCTTCAATCCCGAAGGGCTGCGGAAAAAATATAATGTCGGGAAAACGAGTCTCGATACTATGGATGGAATTCTCTTTTATAAGCTCGAGCTGCGAACAAAGAAATTGAATTCTCCCGAACATGATATGATTGCATGGGTCAATGCGGCCGACTGGACCATAGGCAAAATGGAAATGATGCCGTATGACGGAAGACGTGTCATGCTCAGATTTACATATATGCTGCTGCAGGGCATTTATAACCTGCCCGCCCGGTTGGAAATAATATTCACATCGCAGGGAGCGAATACAGCGGCGGATTCGATTCCCGATGTACAAAAGCAGCCGGGCGGCATGCCGCACATGGGACATTTAAGCGGTTCGGCGGTCATGACATATACCAACTACAGAATCAATCAAGGCATCGATGATTCCGTTTTCCAGACAAAGACCGAGCATGGATTTGACACCAGGAAAAAATGAAGTTTCATTGGCAGATGTACACGGCAGTGTCAATGTCCCCAAACAGTATGGGATATTTAAAAGGCTTTTAGCTTTTGCAGGTCCTGCGTACCTCGTCAGCGTCGGGTATATGGATCCCGGCAACTGGGCCACGGATATCGAAGGGGGGTCGCGCTTCGGCTATGATCTTCTCTGGGTCATTCTGATGTCCAATCTTATTGCCGTGCTTCTGCAAACGCTCTCTGCACGGCTGGGCATCGTAACCGGCAGAGATCTGGCGCAGGCGTGCCGGGATGAATATCCGAAGCCGGTTGCGTTCGTTCTCTGGGTGCTCTGTGAAATTGCAATCGCGGCATGCGACCTGGCGGAAGTGCTCGGAAGTGCGATCGGACTCAATTTATTGTTCCATATCCCGCTCGTTATCGGCGTTATCATTACGGGATTCGATACGATGCTCTTTTTGCTTATCCAGAACTTCGGTATACGAAAAATGGAATTCTTCATTGTCATGCTTATTTCCATTATGGGAATATGCTTCGGGATTGAATTGCTTCTGGCAAAACCCGCCCTGGGAGAAATTGCGCTGGGATTTATTCCGCACCTCAACTCAAAAAGTTTATATATTGCTATCGGCATTCTGGGCGCAACAGTGATGCCGCACAATTTGTATCTCCATTCCGCCTTAGTGCAGACGCGAATGGTGGAGCAGACTGAGAGCGGGAAGAAGCAGGCATGCAAATTCAATCTTATCGATACGCTGGTTGCATTGAATGTTGCATTCCTCGTCAACGCTGCAATTCTCATCGTTGCTGCTTCCGTCTTCTTCAAAAACGGCGTGATTGTAACCGAGATCCAGCAGGCCTACAAACTGCTTACACCGCTGCTCGGAACAACGCTGGCCGGGCTTTTATTCGCTTGCGCGCTGCTTGCATCTGGTCAGAGTTCGACGCTCACGGGTACCTATGCCGGACAGATCGTCATGGAAGGATTTTTGCATTTCAAAATGCGCCCCGTACTGCGGAGATTGATCACACGCCTGTTTGCGATTGTCCCCGCTGTGATCGTGATTTCACTGCAAGGTGAGGGTGCAGCATTACCGCTGCTGATTCTCAGTCAGGTTATACTCAGTATGCAGCTTCCGTTCGCTATCCTTCCGCTTATTCAACTGACGAATGATCGAAAGGTGATGGGAAATTTTGCGAACGGTACTACAATCAAAACGCTGGCATGGATCAGTGCTGCTGTTATTCTGGTGCTGAATGCGCAGCTGGCGTATGGAACAATTCTGGATTGGATTGCGGAGGCAGGATCTATGTCGATTATTCTCTGGATTATTATTATTCCCGCCGCAGGAGGAATAATATGTTTGCTGGTGTATATAGCGCTTCCGCGTGCCTGGCGGCGGAGGGAAATTGTTCAGCCTGCCCAGGCCGAAGAACTGGATAAAACTCCAAAAACGTATTCGGCAATCGGTGTTGCACTTGACCTCGGTGCTCTTGACGTTCATGTCCTTGCGCATGCGCAGACATTTGCAAACCAGCATAAAGCCCGATTAATTCTCATGCATGTCGTCGAAGGAGTAGGAGGGCAATTATTCGGAAACGAAGCCTTTGATGAAGAGGCGCGGGGCGACATGCGTCACCTTGAACAGCATGCAGAACAATTGCGCCTGGCCGGATTCGAAGCAAAAGCAGTGTTCGGATTCGGGAAAATTCCGAATGAAATTATCCGTCTTTCAAAAGAAAATAAAGTCGATTTGCTTGTCATGGGAAGTCACGGACATACCGGATTGAAAGATCTTATTTTTGGCACGTCTATTTCCAAAGTGCGTCATGGATTGAAAATTCCCGTCCTCGTGGTTCAATAAATAAACAAAAAGCCGCAGACATTATTCAATGCTGCGGCTTTTACCGGATACGGATAAAAAATTATTTTACGGGTTCCGTGGTTTTATCATTGTGCTTTAAGCGGTCGGTTCTTCTTTGCTGGTTCACCTGCCGCTTTGAATTGACGGGAGTCTTTGCGGAACTTTATTGATACTGTGCTCATGATATAGAACACATGACCGCGCAATGAATCCTTTTTTCAGATGATACTCGCTCAGTTGTGAATTATTGAATCCAAAATTTATTTAAATCACCTGCAAAGCTCACTCATCATCAGTTCCTTCCTGGAGCGCTTTTTCATATTGCAATTTATACTTTTTAATGCTCTGCATCAACGCGTCGGCTATTTTAGTCTGTCCGGAACTGTTTCTCAGCGCTTGTTCTTCCTTCTTATTCGAAAGGTAGCCAAGCTCAACAAGAACATTCGGCATGGAAGCGCCGACGAGAACGTAAAAACCTGCTTGCTTGACACCCCCGTTTTTAATCTTCAATGTGCCGGACATTGTGCGGGCTGCAACTTCTGCGAATTGTTCGCTCTGCTTCATATAAGCGCTTTGCGCCATCGTGACTATAATGAACTCTTCCTCCGTCAATTTTTTGTAACGTTCCTGATATCCTTCTTCAAACTGGATAACGGCATTTTCCTTTGAAGCTATTTCCACAGCTTCCTGTGTGCGTCCGGGACGCAAAAGATAGATTTCAAAACCGTTTATAGGAGAAGGTTTCCGTTCAACAGAATTACAATGAATGCTGATAAAAAGCTTGCCTCCGGCTTCATTTGCAATCTGCGTACGCCGGTAAAGTTCAACGAACGTATCAGTTTTTCGCGTGTAAACAACTTTAACATCTTTCAAATTGTCCTGAATCAATTTGCCCAATTTGAGTGCGACGGCCAGGGTAATGTCTTTTTCATGCGTATGCCGGACACCGATTGTACCGGGATCTTTTCCTCCATGACCGGCATCGATAATGATGACGTCTAGTTTCCACCGGCTGCGTTTCTTTTCTTTGTTGGATTGGACGATTTCCCTGCGTTTTACTTCGGCCAGTTTTGAGTCTTTTGTTCGCAGAGAGACAAATAAATTATTGGTTGCCGGATCATTGAAGACTTCTGCTTGTTCAATCTCGGGACCAACACGGAAAGTTAACTGTACGGAGGTCGGCGATTGAAAGATGAGGACTTTCTTGACGGCGCCTAACGGCTGTGTCTTTTGGATTGCAAGTGTATCGGCAGAAGCGTTGGTGATCGTTATGAACAGCCATCCATCCGGCTTTAACCACGACTCGACATCGCCGAGCTTTCGGGCTGCGTGAATATTCAACAAATATCCATTGATTCTTTTTTCAATCGTTATTCCCGTAATATCATATAGATCACGGAGCGTTTTGAACGCAAGGAAATGCGCTTCGCGTTCGTAATCCAATTGTTTTCCCGTTAGCCGGGAAAAAATAGGAAGAAAATATTGCAGAGGAACATAGAACATTCCATCCCAAACTGCGGCTTCGACCGGCATCTGGATAATCGACGATGCATCGCTGACTCGGTCCGTTACCACGATGAACGAACTTTTATTGGTGATCCGTAAAAGATATTTCCCTGCAAGGAATTCTATCTTGTGCAGCGTGTCGTTCGTTGCTGCAGGTATTTGCAGAGGCCGGAGGAGAAGTTCAAGCGGGAGGTATACAAGATCCGAGCTTTCAAAACAAGGAAGAAGAGTCGTATCTTCCAGGCTGGTTTGATACCGGAGCGAAAGAGGCCGGCCGGCCGGCTGCGAAAAAAGATGCGCAGCAGCGAGGCATAGAACAAAGGTAAGATCTATGAATTTTGAAATTCTCATTTCTTTACTTGTACCGCCTTACTGGAGACGTGGATGAAAAGTCGGTTTCGCGCGTCTTCTATTAGTTTCAACTCTCGAGTTCTCGTTAACGTCTCCGGTTATACATATCATTGAGCCGTAAAAACGATCGATCCTGATTTTTGCGATCACAATGATCTTGAAAATTTGTGCTGCCTTTGAATTGGGAAAAATAATTCTGCCATCAGGTGCAGAAACACTGGTTGAATAGTATCATTTTGAATGTATAAAATCAATTTATTTTAAAATTTCACCGGTGCCGAGACTCCAAAAAAGTAGGTCTAATTCGTCGACGGATATGCCGATCTCTTCCGAAAAGCGGACGAACTTGCTTTCCAGAGCAAGATAGCTCTTCCGTGTCAGCGATTGAGGTATTCGTCTCACGACACCGAGCTTCTGAAGTGCACGCATGATATGGCGGTCGAGAATTGTCAGTCCGTCGTTTCTTCCGATATTTCGCAGAAAATGAGTGGCCTCTTTCATTCCCAATCCGGTTACCTGATCGACGAGCAATGATCGGATCTCCGATGCGCCGGGGGATTTTTCACGGAGGAGAAATTCCTGAATTTCCGGGAAAAGTTTCTTCATATTCTGAAGATATCCCGATTTTGCATTATGGAACCGGATATAATGCTGCCCGGATCGCAGAATAGATGCAGGATCAAAGTCGCTCGTTGCGAAGTTTTGTTCGATGAGCTGTTCAACGGCCCACGCAGCGCTGCGCGCGCTCGATTGCGGCGTCAAAATGCAGTATGCAAGTTCATAAAAATACCGATCCGGATTGACATGCCGAAATTCATGAAGACGTGCAAGAATTTCTCCGCGCCGTTCCATGTACTTGGAAATAACGTATGCGCGCTCTTCTAAACATTTTTTCCGGTATGATGATAGAGTTTTCATCCCGGCAGCGCATAAAAAAAAATGTTCCGTATTCTTTGCCGGCAAAGAAGTCCGTCCCTTCGAAGTCCGTCAAGTATGGAATTCAGCCAGTTACGGTCGCTGCGTGTTTGCCGGAGACCGAACGTCTGCATGAGAAGCGGTATGGAAACAGGCTCATTTGCATTCCGAAGAATTTCTATGATTTTTCCCCGGTAGATGCGATTCGGAATGCCTCTGCGGTGCGGCTCATTTTTCGGTTTTTGTCCCGGCTTGTATACGGTTTTATATGCGCTTGGACACTGTTTGTGCCATGGACATTCGGCGCAGTGCGGTTTTTTGGAAATACAAACAAGCGCACCGAGTTCCATCAAGGCTTGATTCCATTCGTACGCTTTTTTTCGGGGCAGAATGCTGCCGGCGAGAGTCCATTGATCCCGGGATTTTATGACCGATGGAAAGACCCTTCCGAGAACGCGCCGGACATTGGTATCGACGACCGGGACATTCCGGCCGAAAGCAAAACATGCTATTGCATGCGCCGTATAAGGACCGATGCCGGGCAGTGTCAGCAGTTCATTAATTTCATTCGGCACTTTACCCCGATAATTGCGGACGACGATTCCGGCGAGTTTTCGGAGACGCAATGCCCTCATGTTATATCCCATTCCTCTCCATGCACGGATCACTTCTCCAGGGGTTGCAGAAGCGAGCGATGAAAAATTCGGAAACCGCGAAAGAAAAAGAGAGTATCCAAGAAGAACACGGGACACCTGAGTCTGCTGCAGCATCGTTTCGGAGATAAGGATTCGGTACGGATGGCGGGTAGACCGCCAGGGTAAAGGGCGTTGATGAAGGCGATACCATTGAAGAAGGGATCGTGTAATACCCGATTGAAGCGGTATGTTTGTTGATGAAGGCACTCTTCAGTTCTAGATGGTCAATCGTTCAATGAACGATCGGTTTCCTTCGAGATTATCGAGTTTTTTCAATTCTTCAAGAGCGAGCCAACGGATTTGTTCGAAAATATTGTTCTGTGGTTCACCTGAAAAATCCCGTACAAGAAAATATGAAACCTCAAACCATCCTCCATCGTCGTAAAAAGCCTGCCGGGTTTCCAGAAGAAAGGGATTGACTGCGGTAATGCTCAATTCTTCCCGCAATTCCCGCCGGATGCAGTCTACGCTGGATTCGTTGTCTTCCAGTTTTCCGCCGGGGAATTCCCATCGCAGGCCGTAACGGCTGCCGCTTTTACGCTGGCAGGCGAGTATTTTATTACCCATACAAAGCACTGCTACTGCAACTCGAATCATTCGACCCTCACATGCATAAAATATACATATTGATCGATCCGATTTCAATGTTTTTGAAAATTTTAAAAGAAACGGTCTTGATATTTAATTTCTCTCTCTGTATTATGATAAAGCGGCAATTCAGATGTATCCCGAGTATAGTATTTCTTCCATGACAGAGAACTTGTGTTCTAAAAAAATATCTTTATGTATAGTGCCGCTTCAATTAAATAAGATTGTGTTTTGCGCTGTAGAAGTGTATTCTTCTCGCGGCACGGGCATCATGGAATACAATATAAGTTTTTAGGACTGGCAGTAGAATAATTCGTTGTATTGTGCCACTATTCACGATTTAAAAGAAGGATGATTGTATGGCTGACTCCATGGTCAAATTTATGAGCGGCGAATATGTTCCGCTCGAGATGCATAAAGTTCGTGTTGTCCAAAAATTAACTTTACTGCCGGTTGAAGAAAGACTAAAGTCGATTGAAGGAGCCGGTTTTAATACGTTTCTTCTTCAGAACAAAGATGTTTTTCTCGATATGCTTACCGACAGCGGAACGAATGCGATGAGTGACCAGCAAATTGCATCGATGATGGTAGCAGACGATGCCTATGCCGGTTCTGCGTCGTTCACAAGACTGCAGGAAGCAATAACCGAAGTCTTTAACAAAAAATATTTCCTGCCGGTCCATCAGGGACGCGCAGCGGAGCATATTATCTCGCAGGTCTATGTTCGAAAAGATAATGTCGTACCGATGAATTTCCATTTTACGACGACCAAAGCGCATATTGAACTTGCGGGCGGCAAAGTGAACGAACTTTTCACCGATGAGGCTTTGAAAATTAAAAGCAGCGTTCCGTTTAAAGGCAATCTTGATATTGCAAAACTGAAGAACCTGATTGCAAAAATCGGAAAAGAAAAAATTCCATATATTCGGATGGAAGCGGGAACGAATCTGATCGGCGGTCAGCCTTTTTCCGTGCAGAATATGCGCGATGTCAGGAAAGTTGCACAGGAGTACGGCATTCCTATCGTGCTTGATGTGAGCCTGATCGGTGAAAACATTTATTTTGTCAAGCTGCGGGAGGAAGAGTTTAAGAATAAGAGCGTTAAAGAAATCATGTATGCACTTTGCGATCTTGCCGACATTATTTATTTCTCCAGCCGCAAAGTAAGCTGCACACGGGGGGGCGGCATTGCCGTGAACAGCTATGACCATTATCTGGCCATGCGCGATATGGTTCCGCTCTTCGAAGGATTCCTTACTTACGGCGGTATGTCGGTGAGGGAAATCGAGGCGATGGCGGTCGGATTACGGGAGACCCTGGATCTTGATGTCATCAGTCATTCCCCTCAGTTTATTAAATTTCTGGTCGACCGGCTGGATGGAAAGGGTGTTCCTGTCGTGACCCCGGCAGGCGGACTGGGATGTCATCTGGATGCGAAAGGATTTTTACCGCATGTATCGCAATTGGAATATCCTGCAGGCGCGCTGGCATCGGCTCTTTTTATTATTTCCGGAATTCGCGGTATGGAGCGCGGAACGATTTCTATGGACCGGGATGCACAAGGGAATGACGTACCATCCGAATTGGAACTGCTCCGCCTTGCGCTGCCGCGCCGCGTGTTTACGCTTTCACAAATCAAATTTGTCGAGGACCGCGTTACGTGGTTGTATCAAAACAGGCAGATCATCGGCGGATTGAAGTTTGTCGAAGAGCCGAAAGTGCTGCGGTTTTTTGTCGGCCGTCTTGCCCCGACGACCGATTGGACGAAAAAACTCGTCGCAAAGTTCAAGCAGGATTTCGGCGATAATCTGTAAACTTTTTCGGAAGGAAGAAATATCGGAAAGGAATCGAACGCCGGAGTTGAATCCGGCGTTCGTCTTTTTTGCGCAGTTTCCGGCCTGAATAATCGATGTGCGAGGGGCGATTTGCCTTTCTTGCGCTCCTTTTGTATTTTTTTAAAGAATAAATCAACAAAAGCATGCCAAAGTTTTCACTGGAAGAAATACGAACAAGATTTTCCACGAGCAAAGATTTTAATGATATCTTCGATGCATTTGAAGATGCGCTCGATCAGCGGATGCATGATGTGGAACTTTACCGTCTTCTCTTTTGGAATGCATCGTTGCGCCCCGATGAAATCTGCTTGTTTGGTGAAAAGCTGGCCAAAGAATTCCCGGATATCGCTTATGAAACCTACATGTGGATGGCCAACGTGTTTGAAGCAACGTACTCGACATACGATAATTTCGAACTCGCGATCCGCTATTACCGAAAATCGGCCGAACAACGGCCGAGCGAGGTTCAGCCGTATCTCAATGCTGCGGATTGCTATGAACCCGATTTGAATATTCCTCCCTTTGAAACACTCATTGTTTTTCTGAAAAAAGGAATCGGCTGCGTACTGGACAAAAAAACGCTTTTGCATCGTCTTTCCTACCTGTATCAGATGCGCGGAGAACAGAAGCAGGCGGATTATTATCGCAATATTGCAGATGACCTTGGGCGATTTCAAAACTGATCGGGGCGGTCATACCGTGCGCGGCACAGGGCTGCTTCTTCTTGCCTTTCTCTTCTGGGGGAGTTCTGCGCCGCTTGCAAAATATTTGATGGTTGCACGGTTCGATATCGTGATCATTGCGCAAACAAGAGTCTCATTGTCGTTTATTCTTCTTTGTCTTTTTTTCTTTTTTTTCAACCGGAAAGTCTTTAAGATCGATAAAAAAGATCTCTGGCATTTTGTGATTCTCGGCGTTGCGGGTCTTGCCGTAACAAATTATACATATTATTTTACCGTCAAAGAATCGACCGTTGCAACGGCGATCTTGATCCAATATACTGCGCCGCTCTGGGTCGTTCTGGCTGCCGTATATGTAACAAAAGAGGAATCGCTTAATCTGATGATTACGGTTGCTCTCGTAACGGCGCTCTTTGGATGTTACTGTGCTGTCAGCGGGGGCCGTGCTTCGGTCATACAGCTTCATGGATGGACATGGCTGACCGGACCGGTTTCAGCATTCACGTTTGCATTTCAAATAATCGCGACAAAACATCTTTTAAAAAAATATTCACTCTGGACGGTTATTCTCTATATGTTCGGCTTCGCATCGCTCTTCTGGCTTTTTATCAATCCACCGTGGGTAATTGCATCGAAAATGTACACGCTCAATGACTGGATCATTTTCTGGATCTTTGCCGTCGTCTCTATTTTGATTCCGCAGTCGGCCTTTGCTGCCGGATTGAAATGGCTGAAAGCATCGACTGCCGGCATTATCGGTACCATGGAGCCCGTCGTCGCCATTACAGTTGCTTATTTTCTCCTTGGAGAATCATTGCATCCGATTCAAATTGCAGGAGGCATACTGGTCGTTGTAGCCGTTACAATGCTTCAGATTCATCCGTTGATACAGGATAAGAGAATATGAGATCGGAACGTCGTTTAAAGAAAATGGAACATGTGCTGCGTTTTCGCCGGCCGGATTTGACTGTCGTGATGGAAAACATTCACGATCCGCACAATGTCAGCGCCGTTTACCGGACATGCGATGCTGCCGGTGTAACGGGTGTTCAGTTGATTTACAATAGCGCAACGTTTCCACGAATCGGAAAAAAAAGCTCTGCAAGCGCCAATAAATGGGTTGAGCGCAGGGAATTCCACGATGTGCAGTCGTGCTACGATAAGCTTCATGCAGAAGGTTTTGTTGTGTATGCCACGCATTGCGGGGAGAATGCAGTGTCGCTCTATGAAGCCGATCTCACGCAAAAGGCCGCCATCGTAATCGGCAACGAGCATGCCGGGGTTTCAGAAGAAGCAGCCCGGCGCGCAGACGTTCTTCTTCATATCCCGATGTTCGGCATGATTCAGAGCTTAAATGTTTCTGTTGCGACTGCCGTTATTTTGTTTGAAGCTGTGCGTCAGCGCCAAGCAGCAAGATCTCCGAATCAGGTAAAATATACGGAAGAGGAGCTGCAGCGACTGCTGAAAGAGTGGGCGTTAAAACGATAAATGGTAAACTGCAAACTGTAAACTGTAAACAGAAGAACCAAATAACCAATTAACGTTGAACTTTGAACTGCAGCACGTTAATTTATACTCCGATATCTTCCTTCCATAGCTGCGGGTTCCCGGCAATGAATCCTTCCATAAGTTGTATGCATTCGGGCAAATCCCGCTCGTCTATATTGATCCAGTGATCTTTCATGAAATCAGGGCATCCTTTAAATGTCGTCGAATCTCCGACAACAATTTTCTCAATGCCAAATTGAACCAATGCTCCGCCGCATAAGTAACAGGGCATGAGAGTTGTATATATGGTTGTTCCCTCGTACGAACCGATGCGGCCGGCACTGCGGATACATTCGATTTCCGCATGAGCAAGCGGATCGTTATTTTGCACGCGCCGGTTGCGTCCGCGGCCGATGATTTTCCCCTCGCGGACCAATACTGCTCCGATGGGAATACCCCCTTCAGCCAATCCGGAGCGTGCTTCTTCGAGGGCAGCTTGCATAAATTCATCCATAAAATCCTCATTTCTGTTATATTCGAAATAAGAAAAGAAGAACTCAAAAGCAAGGTGTCTGATTAAGTAAATACGGAACCGAACACTCTCTTGAAGATTTACGATTTGCACTTGAATATTTGATCCTTATGCTCTATCCTGTAAGGAATATATGTCTTTCAAAGAGATCGTATGACACGGACGCAATCTTTTATCGTTTTTTTCTCTATCATTCTGCTTCTTTACGGATTGCTGAATATATACGTTTTTTTACGCGGACTGCAGGCAATTCCGCATGCATCGCCCTGGCGGATTTGGTTTACTGTGATTTTCTGGTCTGTTGCCGCGATGTATATTGCAGCGCGGCTGCTGGAAAAATTTCTGCCCGTACAGGTCGATACGCTTCTCATTTGGGGAGGATCGATTTGGCTCGGAACTATGGCATATTTGATCGTCCTCATTCTTGGCATAGATATCCTTCGCCTCTTGAATGTTATTTTTCCGTTTTTCCCCTCATGGATAACGGACAATATATTGAAAGCAAAACAGGTGACGGCTCTTATCGTAGCCGGCATTACGATTCTCGCCGTCATTGCATCGTGCCTGAATGCAAGTTCACCGCAGGTGCGAAGGCTTGATCTCACCATCCGGAAAAAATCCCCTTTGCGATCGCTGCATGCTGTCATGGCTTCCGATATTCATCTTGGGACCGTTATCAGCAACAGCCATTTAAAAAAAATTGTCGATACGATCAATACGTTAAATCCGGATATAGTCCTGCTGCCGGGAGATATCGTCGATGAAGATATCGCACCGGTGATACGGCAGAATCTGGGAGAACAATTGAAGCAAATTCATTCGAAGTACGGCATCTATGCAGTCACAGGAAATCACGAATATATCGGCGGAGTGGAAGCAGCCTGCGCATATTTGACCGAGCACGGCATCGTGATGCTCCGTGACACCAGTGTGGTTATCGATGATGCTTTTGTTATCGTCGGGAGGGAAGATGTCAGCCGGAGGCAGTTTGGCGGGCATCATCGCAAGACGTACGAGGAATTACTGAGCGGCATCAGGATGACAATGCCGATCATCTCGATGGACCACCAGCCGATGCACCTGATTGAAGCGGAACAGGCGGGAATCGATCTGCAGCTTTCCGGACATACTCATAACGGTCAGATCTGGCCTTTCAATTACATCGCGCGTGCGGTCTATGAACTGAGCTGGGGATATTTGAAAAAAGGGAGTACCCAATATTATGTATCATGCGGTGTCGGCACGTGGGGACCGCCCATGCGCTCAGGCAACCGTCCGGAGATTGTCGATCTTCGAATAACGTTCGAATAATGAAGGCAAAGGACATGAAGAAACTCATACGACCGGAATTTTTTTTAGCTTTGCTGTGCATTCTTTTTTTCGCTGCCGGACTGGCATCTCTCAATACGATGGTCGTCTATACCCCTGACAGCGCTCGGTATTTAATTTGGGCAAATTCGCTTGCAAAGTTTTCCGGGTTTGAGGATTCCAGCGCGCCGGAACTTTCCCGGTATGTCGTCCATGGACCGTTGTATTCCGTAATGCTCGCCCCTTCACAAATGATCTTTCCCAATAGTATTGAAGCAGGAAAAATTGCAACACTTCTCTTCGGCGTTTTGGCCGTCCTTGTCTTATTTGTCTGGCTCAAAGAGAAAACATCCGGTTGGTACGCTCTTCTCGGATGTGCTCTCTTTGCAACGAATCCGATGACCTTCATTTATTCAACACAAATACTCTCGGAGATTCCTTTCATCGTTTGTTTTCTCCTGTTTTTTATTGCAGGTGAAAAAATTATTCAAGAACCGGACGGAAATATAAAAACAGCGGGAACGTTCATTGTTACCATCCTTCTTTGTGTGTTGACGAGGGAAATAGGCATAGCTTTATTGTTTGCGGCGGTCTTTTTTTTGGTGCTTCAAAATAAATATAAATCTGCCTCGATTGCCTTCGGTGTTACGGCTTTCATCTATCTGTTGTGGTTTATCAGGAATGAAATCGTCATCGCTTCTTTTGAGAACCCCGTAATGCAAAATTCGAAAGTGTTTTGGGGGCACCTCTACACAGCGACCAACGCATCCATGCTGACCGAATTCGCCGTCCGTTGTGTGAGCAACATAAAGGTTTATTCCGCTGTTCTTTGGAGAGCCCTCTATTTCCCGGATTATTTCAACCGGACAGGGACATTGATCCCTCTCGACGATCCGATTATTGTGCTCACAAAAAACATTTTTCCGTATATCGAATATGAACTTGTCTGCTGTACAATCGGATGTATTATACTGGGTCTTTGGAGTGCAAAAAAGTCGCTGCATGCAATGAGCCTTATGCCCATCACATGTATATGTATTTTTATCCCCATTCTTCTGTATCCCATTAATGACAATCGCTTTATGTTCCCTTTATTCGTCATTCTTTTGCTCGTGCTTCTCCTCGGTCTAAAATATTTTATCGACCGGCTCAAGAAAAGCGCCGGGTTTCGAAAGATCGCCGTTCCGGGATGTTTGTGCCTTGCAGCGTGCTGGATTCTTCCTCAAGCTGCATGGCTTGAAAGCTATGTCTCAGTGAACCATGCGTTTGGTCAGTCGCCGAAGACCTTCAGCGAGCATCTTATACAACAAAAACATTATCCGGAGGTGTTCTCCAGGCCGGTCGGCATAGCGGGAAAGTGGATTGCATCGCATTCGGATTCATCCGTAATAGTTCTGAGCCGGTGGAAAGAGCTTACGTTTACACTTGCCGGGAGAAAGCTGATCCAAACGGATGCTGATATTATGCCCGACGTTTTTGACCGATGCATGAGAGATTATCATGTAAGCTATCTGGTATCGGTTATCATGAATGGAGGAGTTGGAGAATTCGACGGCTTGATGTCGCAGTCCCGGTTTTGCTGTTTTCGCCGTGTCTTTTGTGCCGGAACAGTAGAGGTATACGAGATCGATGAAAAGAATGGGAGAGAAAGAAGCATAGAGTTTGATTCATCGTATTCGGGCGTTATGCGAACGAGGTTTTCCGACGCCTGCCGAACAATAGAAAAGGATCCGCAGCACGCCTCTGATGAGTTCAATCATTTAGAGCAGGAGTATGGTCCTTTCAGATATTTTGTTTTTGAATCGGCAGTGGCTAAAGAGTTCTTGGGACAAATGGATTCGGCAGTGCACAGTTTCGAATCGTTTCGATCCGCGCCGCAAGCGGGAGCATATATCCATCAAGGATGGTATCATCAGGAAATTATTTCAAGGCTCAAAGCTGCAGGCCTTGCTGCTGCGTCGTATGATAGAGCGAACCGGTACTATATTGCCGCGGTAAATTATTGGGAAATGGGATACCGCCTACAGGCGCTAAAAATATTGGAGCGTTCCTTCCGGGAAGATACTACGTTCTTCCCATCTCTTATTTTTCAATCGGTTTTTTCTCTGGAAAACGGCGATACACTTGCTGCAAAAGAATTCTATAAGAAAGCAGCATCTCTCAATACGGGAAATAAACTGATAACGAAATTGAGGAGCGTGTGGAACGCTTTCGATTCGCTTCACTCGTCGCCGGAAAAACAAACGGTCATACGTCTACATTTGAGAATAGCGGCTTCTTACCGTTCGATGGGGGTTAATGAAATGGCGATCGATGAATTTGAAAAGATTCTAAAGATCGAAGGCGGGAATATCGACGCCCTGTCGGCGCTGGCGGATCTTTACGAAATGAAACAGAGATGGTATCCTGCATATCAATGCACCAGGCGATTACTTCTTGCAGACCCGAATAATATTACATGGAAAGAAAAATGCGCTGAACTGGAAAAAAGATTGTAAACGGAGACAGAACTGTTCAAGGTTCAACGTGCTGCCGCGCTGAAGTAAAATCAAAGGACCAATAAACGTTGAACTTTGAACTGCAGCACGTCATCACCTATAAACTAAAACTCTATTTCAATTCCTCCAACAGGGAAGAATGCAAATTGATATACTGTTTCTTTTGTGCCGTCGCTTCTGTATTCATAATAAAATACATTCTTGGTGTTGCATACATTCATCAAAGCAATATATACATTAATATTCCAGTTTTGCATATAAAATCTGCTGATCCATTGAAGATCGAGCCTGCTGTAATCGGGATACCGTACTGAATTATAATTATTCGATGCAATCCAGACGCCGTTAGACCATTTGATGCCGCCTATCCATGCTTGCTGATTTATCATAAATGTTTCCGGCGTATAAGGCCCGCCGGTTTGATAACGGTAGCGAAAACTGATTTCCATCTCATCGGATATGGGCAAAATATAACTTGGATATTTAATGAAAAACGGCTGTTCATTAAGCCATGACCGGACCCCTTTCGCAATTTTTCCGTACACTAGATTTATAATCACCGGATAATCATACTGGGACGGATACGCGCTTACAAGAGGAGGGATGCGGGGATCTTTTTCTTCGGTTTTGGAGAGGGAAATGCTTGCCGTGCCGTAATAGTCCGTCGCCTGTTTTTTCTGGAGGAAAAATTCTATTCCATACGATGTTCGTTTGCCGATCGCTGAATTTGTATCCGACCAAAATGCGGGATTTGCAGAATACACGAATTGATCGCTCACACAAAGATCCCGGAATATCTTATAATAAGCTTCGACGCTGAATTTAACGCCTTCATCCATGATATGCTGCAAGCCCAGGACAACATGATCCGATTTTGCATTCGCGAGTCCCTTATTGTAGCCAAGAGAACGATCGTCGGCATAATAGGGAAGCGGCTGTGTTTGACAGTATTCGCCCGCCGAGAGCGATACAGTCGTCGTCGGGGGAAGAATATCGTACGAAATGCTTCCACGCGGACTTAGTTGTCCCTGTTTTGAATATGTAAAATAATCATAGCGCAGGCCGAATGTAATATGGAACTGCGGGGTAATCGTATAATGGTCTCCGGCATAAGCGGAAATTTTACTTGCATCGCCGAATGATAAATCGTTTTTTATATTCCCATCGGGAGTCGATGGAGGCGTTGTCCAAATACCGTTATTGTTGAGGTCGTACCTGGTGGTCGTTCCTGAAAATGTCGTCAATCCTTCCCAGTGATCGGTCGTCTGAATTTGTGCGCCGATCGATAGTTCGTGCTGCGGATGAATTTTATAGTACATGTCGTATTTCAGGGCGGCAAAAGATTCGTTGTCGTCACTGTAAAAAACCTGATTGCTGTTGAGTGTTGTATAATTTATGACATTGCCGGAGGCATCATAAACGCGTTTTGTAAAATCGTCCTGCACGTTTACGTAATCCTGAGTGCCCACGGTGTATAGAGTCAGAACGGAATAACCGTCCTTGCCCCACAGTTGTTTAATATTCATGCCGAGAACATATTGTTTGCTGTGATCGTCGATATTATCGATGCTGCTCGAATCCGTGATTCCGGCTTTTTTTGAATTGCTTTCTTTCGGATCGCCGGCAATATATATTTTGCTGTCGCCGTATAAGCCGCTGATCGATAATTTCGTCGACGGCGACAAATCGTAAACGATTTTTGCCTGCGTATCCCAGTACTTCGGAATAGCGGTGAGCGAAATTGCAGACATGCCGACAAGTTTGTCGATGACTTCAAGCAGGCTTTGCCGTGCCGAAAAAATCCACGAACCTTTCCCATCGGCTAGTTTTCCTTCCATCAATGTGCCGTAACCGGCCATATTGAATCCTGTATTCGATGCAAAATTCTTTTCGCGGTCGCCTTCACGAATAGCAATATCCATGACTGAAGACATTTTATCTCCGTATTGCACAGGAAAACCGCCTGCAGAAAATTGGACGTCATCAACCAGGTCGATATTGATCATGCTGATAGGACCTGCGGAATTGAATTGATTCGGATAATGATTGATGGATGGAATTTCCATATAATCCATCACGGTAAGATTTTCATAAGGTGCGCCGCCGCGGACGATAAGCTCGTTCACATTATCGTTGGAGCTTGCGATGCCGGGCAGGTTTTGAACCACACGCTGCACATCCTGAACGGATCCCGGCTGCCGCTTTACCTCGGCGCGGTCGTAGTCGTTTACACTGAGCGGCGCGATATCGTTCGTGCGGCTGAAATAGGAAGCCTGAACTGTGACGCCGTTCGTTTGGACTGCTTGTTCCGATAGTCTGATTGTAATTTTTGTGCTTCGCCCTGTGGAAACAACAACATTGGTTGCGATCGTCCCCTCATAACCGATCATTGCGGCCTTGAGACTGTACGTGCCTACCGGGACGTTCTTAATGAAAAAAAAACCGTTCGTATCCGTCGAAGCGCCTAATGACTGCAGTTCCATAATTTGCACATTAACGGCAGGCAGCGGATCCTGACTTCTGCTGTCAATAATTGAACCGGTAATTTCGCCTTTGTATTGCTGTCCAAACAGAGGTGAGATGCAGATTATGGAGATAAGAAATATGAAAAAAAACTTCATAGGATCCTTTATAGAGAAATATTGGAATAATAATTCATAATACAAAGCACTGTGAGTTAGATCCTCTTTTTCTCGGTGAATGACGGTGCTGCTGCGGTAAGTGACGGTGAAAATAGAACCGCTTATTCAATATAAAAAAGNNGTGTATCTTTTATAAAGCTTTTTCCTGTGTTCCGAAAACATCCGACGATGTTCTTCGAAATGATAGCGGGATTTGTGACCGCGACCGGCGTTGTCCTTACGGTATCGATCGCGGGTGCTTCCGACATAACCGATGTTGGCTGCAATAATACATTGGACTTTGCCTGCGGTCACCCTGCCGCGGAGGCTGCATCCATCGGCATTATGATAAGAGCATAACCATAATAGATATAACGATGGAGTATTAAACGGCCTGATGTTGAACGTTACACGGAAGAAATAAATTGAGTAAATTAAAAGTAATATTTTAAAATATGCAGAGTAACCGGATGTTGCACTTTAATTCGTTTGACATAAAATGACACAAAAGGATCCAGCAAAATATGCCAGTATCAGAGTGAATGCCGATTCTATCCTTCACACGATGCGGGGGGGTATCGGAGCATCGTGGCACGCGATGTCGAAAGAGATTCCGCTCGAAAATGAGAATTACGATTATCCGGTCAGGTATCAGAACCCGCGCGGCAGCGCTTACGGAGGAAATCCCCCCGTTTCCGAGAAGAAAATGTGGGATCAGATTTGCTGGCACGCTTCATGGCTGGGACTAAACTTTATCCGGGTCGAGTTGAGCCAGAGAATGTACGAACCCGAACGCAATGTCTTCGATTGGAACAACGAAGAAATGCAGGCGCTTTACAAGATTCTTGATTGGTGCGAATCGAATAACGCCGACGTATTTTTACAGCAGATGTGGGGGCATGTAGAATGGAATGCTTTCTCCGGAGTTCATCCTCTGTTAAGTGCACCGCGCGCGCTTGACGATTTTGCAGCCGGCATTACAGGCCTTTTGGGCCGCCTGCTGCATAAGAAAAAATATACATGCATCAAGTATTTGAGTATTGCAAATGAGCCTCCCGGAGGCACATGGGGATACTGGTGGTCATTCGGTCAGGGTTCCGGAACAATTACACCTGCTCTGAAGAAGGTGAGAGAATATTTAGATGCTGCGGGAATAAAACTTCCGTTATCCGGTCCGGATTGGACAAATCTCCCTCCACTCGATCCGGGAAAAATTGATTTTGACGAGTCTATCGGAGCATATGATATTCACTCATACAGCGGCATCGATGCGAACGGAGAAAAAATATTACGGAAGTGGATCTGCTGGGCGCATAGCCGAAACAAGCCGTTTTATTTGACGGAGTTCGGCAACATGAACCTCGGGTGGGGAGGGGCCAATCCCGGACCGAAAAGTTTCGAAGCGGCATTATCGAATGCATCCGATATGCTCTGCTGTCTCAACGAAGGTGCTGACGGTATGAACCGCTGGAGTTTTATCAACCGTGGAGACATTGACGGCCAATGGCAGTTGATTCAAACCTGGGATCGAGAGAAAAAGAAGTATCTGAAAAAGATTCAACCTGAGAATTCAGCTTATTTCAGCTTCGCGATCATGAGCAGATACATGGGAAAGTATGCTGCAGTGATTCGATCTTCTGTCGATCCTGTCTCGGCTGAAATCAGGGCGGCGGCGGTGAAGAATAGGACAGGGGATCTGAGTGTTTTTCTTCTTCATAAGGGCGAACAATCCATGCGAGTATCGGTCGATATGAATGGACATAATGTGGAAAGTAAATTATATCTCTATCAAGTTTCGCAGAAAACTGTTTTCGATAAAGCTTTCCGTCTTGAACCGATTGAAATTAAGCCGGATGAAGGAAGCCGCCGATCGATAACGCTGCCTGAAAAAAGTATATCGGTTTTAACAAATTATTATCTGACTTCAACAGATTCCGGCATCATTGAATGATCATGAAGTTGAGCCGTCCGGAATAGTTACTTCAACAGCAGCATTTTTTTTGTCTCGACAAAACGATTATTTGGATTGTCTATCGAGGATGCTTCGATGCGGTAGAAATACATTCCAGATGCCGCATTTGCATTCCAAACTACCGATTGATATCCTGGCTGCTGCTCAGCATCGGTCAGAACTTTCACAACCTGACCAAGCAAATTGTAGATAACAATCCGCACCAAGCTTCGCGCCGGAAGTGCGTATCGGATAGTTGTGGATGGATTAAAAGGATCGGGATAGTTTTGACTTAAAGAAAAGTCTAAAGGAATATCCCGGCTCACTTTTCCTATTCCAACGCCGGTTCCGATCGTCTGTACACAGCGGAATCCGTAAGTGCCGTAGCTGCGGTAATTTGACATGACGAAGTCGTCTCCGCGATAAGTAACGCGCTGGCTGCCGTCGTCGTAATAGAACGACCCGCCGCGCATAACACGGTTGCTTCCGATTGCCGGACCTTTCGGGTCGGTTTGTGATTCGCTCGAATAAGCTCCATACCAATCAAAACACCATTCATAAATATTACCGCTCATATCGTAAATGCCAAGTTCGTTTGCAGCCTTTGTCCCGACAGTGTGCGTACCAAAGTCCGAATTGGCAGCATACCACGCTACATCTCCTTTCGTATTACTGCCGCTGTATATATATCCTAAGCTGTTGTTTCCACCCCTTGCTGCGAACTCCCATTCCGCTTCTGTCGGTAATCGATAACCGTTGACATTCCATTTTACTGCATTTGCGGCAAGATCTATATCGCCTGTGCGATATACTGTGTCTAATGCACTGCTTGTATAATATACCGGAGGGAAACCGTTTTTTTCCGAACGTGCGTTGCACCACTTTGCTATATCGTACCAGTTTACCCCTGTGATCGGATTGTTTGTTCCGGAGTGATTGAACCCGTTTGTCCCCGCTGCCAAATCGGCGTAGCCGTGGGTCAATCCCCAATTGTAAACCTCCGTCCATTTCTCGTATGTTACCTCATATTCGTCGATATTAAATGAACCGAGCGTGACCGAATGCAAAGGAATTGCCCCATTATCCAGGGAATCCGTGCTTCCCATTTGAAATGTGCCGGCGGCGACTTGAACCATTTCCTGGCTCAATGATAATGAAGCAAATATTGAACACAGCATGCAAACAAAGATTATTTTCATATTGTGTTCTCCAAAACGATGAATATAAAAAAGCCGCAGGATTGT
This sequence comes from Ignavibacteriota bacterium, assembly GCA_003162695.1. GTDB lineage: Bacteria > Bacteroidota > Ignavibacteria > UBA10030 > UBA10030 > Fen-1254. Next base: position 30,775 of record PMML01000048.1, read on the forward strand.
ATTTATATCCGTCTTAAAAATATTGAGGGCCACTTCTCCAGGTGTTCTCCGGTACAAAGAAGATGCACGGCTGAGTATTCCTTGAATCGAAAGAACCTGCACTTTATTGTTATTTCAATTTCAACAACGATGCGGCTCTTGCGGCGAATGGCGATTAAAAAGTTTTCAGTTCATGAGTGCGTATGTACTGTACGGCTGCAATGCACTCGTTCATGACAGTCGATTAAGGCCCTGCTGACTGCGAAGATAATTTGAAATGTTATATTTACAGATGACCGAATGAATTGTTATTTGTAGTACCTTCCCAAATATCCTACAATTGCCTTTTTTAGTTCAAGCGGGTCGATCGAACCGAGTTTTTTATATATAATTTCACCGCCAGGTTTTATCAGCAAAGTATAGGGAAGCGCGCCCGGCCAGTCTTTATCGATGGCTTCAATCAATTTGTATTTATTATCCGAATTATATTGATAGTTTGCCGTTGAAGCATAATTCTTTGCCAGGAATTTAAGGACTTTGTCTTTGTTCACCGGATCATCGGTGCTTAACGTTACTATCTCAAATTCCCGATTGCGATACATCCTGTTCATTTCGATTAATTCAGGAAACTCGGAAGCGCAAGGTCCGCACCATGTTGCCCAGATATTGATGAGCCTCAAATTGTCAGTTTTGTTCTTAAGCAAATCTCCGATTTCGTTCAAATCTATTTGTTTCAATTCGACTTTTTCCTGATTCCATTTGGCAATTGCTTCTTCAGCGGATACCTTNNACCTTTTTATATGCCCATTTAAGAGAGCATCCGAAAGTTTTTGTTTGTTCAACAGGAACCTGTTTCCCTCCCAGAAGCGCATCGAGAGCATTCCGCGCATCGCTCACGGTCACCTTCTGAAATTTTTCAGAATCGTCTATTCGTCCGTTATAGCGCAATTTCCGTTCTTTATCGAAGATGAATACATGAGGCGTAGCCTGCGGACCGTATTTTTCTGCAACCGTTTGATTGTCCCCATCATAGAGATAAGGGAAATTAAACCCTTTATCCGCTGCACGAATTTTCATGTCTTCAATATTATCGCCCAAATCACTATAACCCATTTCATCAAGGCGTAATGCCTGCGGACTATTTGAAGAGATGCAAACTACCTGAACATTATTATTTTTATAGTCGTTCGTCAGTTTTATAATTCTGTCTTCATAAGCCTGGGCAGTCGGGCAATGGTTCGCGGTAAATATGATGACAAGAATATTCGCTTTTGAAAAACTGCTCAAAGTATAGTTGTTGCCGTCGATTCCCGGCAAATTGAAATCCGGCGCAGCCGCACCGATTGGAAGTGATTTGTGATTTTCCTGCGCATTGAGCAATGTCCCAAGTAAGAATATTGCCAAGAGGTATTTTTTCGTGTTCGTTATCATAATTCCGGCCTTCATCTGATAATTGTTATATCGTATGTCAATCGAACCGAAGAATATTGCCATTCTTTATTACAATGTCAAATTCCATTTACAGTCATTCGCTTAAGGCGTATTATAATCGATTAAAATCGCGGTAAATTGGACTGTAGTTAATTGCCGTCTATTTGTTCAGGGAATGCTTGCATATAACTGCAGCAATGTATAAATTTGGATCATTGCAACAGCGGCTAAGTATATCTGAATTGAGCAGGCAGATATTCTGCACACGTCTCTTGAAAAATCCCAAGATCCGTAAATCATTGAAAGGATATCCTATGGACACAAAATCACCAATTCCCGACGGCGTCAATAAGCACGCCGAATCCGAGGCTTTTTATGCCAGTATGCTCTCGGTCTCACTGACCGTAAAGGATCTCGGAAAGAGCCTTGCATGGTATCACGATGTGTTGGGATTCAATATCGACCGCAAACTTGAACGTGATGGAAAACTGCGAGCGGTGGCGCTGAAAGCAGGGAACTTGAGGATCTCGATCAATCAAGATGACGGAGCCAAAGGATGGGACCGGATCAAAGGAGAAGGATTTTCTCTGCAGATTACGACAGAACAAAATATCGATAAGGTTGCAAACCGGATAAAAGAGTTTGGCGGCACACTGGAGTCGGAACCTGCCGATATGCCATGGGGTGCGCGCTTATTCCGATTGAAAGACCCGGACGGATTTAAGCTGTCGATCTCGTCGCCCCGTCCTGCTTAGCCACTTTAATAAAGAGCCCGCCAGAAAGAGGCGGGTAAACTGGAAGCATAATAATGTTTTATGAATCCCTTGGGTTTCGAGCTGAAGGACGATTCGAAAAACGAATTCAAGACGTAAGCGGGAATTATGAAGCGGACATTCCGATGGCTTGGCTTCGATAATGTCGTGAGTATGGGAAAGAGATTGGACCTAGATGGCAACGATACCATGAACTTACGAAGTTGTTATTTAATCAAATAATGTCATATTACATCAACAAAAACGACATTCGCAGTGCCTCACAAGTATTGGGCAAGTCATTCATAGATTATCCTGTCTTTTCTTTTATTCTTCCTGATCGATCATATAGAGAAAGGAAGATTGAATTCCTTTTTACCTTTCTAATCAACTTAGGCATGCTCAGTGGAGAAGTGATAGCTACGAGCAGTATGTTGGAAGGTATCTCAATCTGGATTGATTCTTCATCCAAAAGACCTTCCATGGCGAAAATTCTTTGGAAGTGTTTAATTCCACTTTTTCTGAATATTGATACTAAGTCAGTATTCAGATTTATCAAAATTGGTTTTGTAAAAGCGAAAGCACGGAGGGGTATTTTAAAAGGTCATTATTTCCTTTTGGATATCATTGGCGTTAATCCGATTTATCAGAATCAAGGATATGCCCGGCGGATGATTGAATCAAAATTGAAAGAATATGATAATCAGCCTAATCCGTGCTATCTTGAAACAAGCGATAAAGAGAATTTATTTTTCTATGAAAAGTTTAATTTTCGTCTTTATCATGAATATCAACTAGTTGCAACAAATATTTACTGTCTTCTCAGAGAAAGCAAATTAACTGAAAATAATTACCGCTAACCATATTAAAAAGAACAGAGTCAAGTAATTTTATCTCTCCCGATGCGTTCCGTGATAGCATCAGGCAGTGAGCGGCTTGTGTGTGAATCACTTTTCAAAACTTAGGCTATTATCCCATACAACAAAAGCCGACCCTTTTCAGAGTCGGCTTTTAGTATATTCAATCCACACTTTGGAATCCTGCAATGATTATTAGAGAAGTTTTAAGGCAGGTTCTCAACAAATTCTACAATCTTCAATTTGCATTTTGAATTGTCTTAAGTTGAGCTTTGAGGCAAGCTCTCAATTCATTCTGCAATCTAAATTCTGCGTTTAAGATTTTAATGATATTATTTTAAATTCTACAATCTTCAATCTGCATTCTGAAATCTGCAATTATGTGTGCCCCCAACGAGATTCGAACTCGTGTTCCAGGCTTGAAAAGCCCGTGTCCTAGGCCTCTAGACGATAGGGGCGATGAGAATTCAGATTGAAGATTTAAGAATGAAGAATATTTCTGAAAACCTAAGAAAGAATTTTAAGTATGAAAAATGTTAAAAAAACTTCAAATTATCTAAAGAACAATTATCGAAGAAAATTATTTTGATTGTTCTGCGGTTTTAGCAGAAGAAACGAATATGGCGATTAATTCATCGACTTCTTTGTAAAGTTCTGCAAACTTCTTTTGTTCAATCAAATGCAATTCAAAGAACAATTCCAGCCAATATTGAGTTTCATCGGCTTCTTCAAGACAGATTTTTATTTTAGAAATAAAGTCCGCTCTTGATCTGGATCGACAAGCTGCCCGATAATTCGCTCCTACAGAGGTCGCCGATCGTATAATTTGTTTTCTCAGAACGTCGGTTTCTATACTCCCCTTTATATCCTTCAATAGTTCAAAGATAGAAAGTGCAAACCGCTTAGTTCTCAGTTTAAGATCAGAAGAAGCCCGAACATCTTTCTCCATTCTTTATCCCCCGTGAAGTTCATCAATTCTTCATTCTTAATTCTGAATTCTTAAATCTCTTGGGGTGACCAGTGGGAGTTGAACCCACGACCTCCAGGGCCACAACCTGGCGTTCTAACCAACTGAACTATGGCCACCATGTAAAAGAACAATTGAAGCGCGGCAATATCTGCTGAACTCCCGCATTCGCTTCGATCCGCGGGATCCTCAATTTCGCCTATAACTTAGTTCGCTTTGATCTCTTAAGTTATGCGAAATTGAGACAATAAAGCCCGTTATTCTCATAACAGGCTCACTGTACACAGTTTTTAATATATCAAAAATTGTATCCAAAGGCAAGGTCTTTTTCTCGACACATTTCTTGTTCATGAGCCGCTGCCGAATTTTCTTTAACTCTCCCGTACGATTTATTATTGTAAATACTTTGATAATGCTCTATATTATAATTTATGAGTTTATAACGATTCTTCAAGTCTGATAAGGAATTACAAAGAATGTTTAAAATTATTGAAAAAGAATTTCTTGCTCCGACAGTTGCTCGATTTGTTATTGAGGCGCCGTTTATCGCTCCCAAACGAAAACCGGGCAATTTTGTCATGCTCCGGGTCGGCAAAACCGGTGAAAGAATCCCGATTACATTGGTCGACAGCGATGTAACAAAAGGAACAATCACATTGATCGTTCAGGGAATAGGAAAAACAACCAAGGAACTGCTTACAAAATCGGCAGGAGATTTTCTGTCCGATGTGGTGGGACCTCTCGGCAATCCAACGCCGATTCTGGAAAAGAAAACGGTCGCCTGCATCGGCGGCGGTGTCGGCACTGCGGAATTATTCCCGATTACAAAAGCTCTGAACGACGCCGGCTGCCGCGTCTATTCGATTATCGGCGGACGTTCGAAGGAATTGGTAATCCTTGAGAACGAAATGAAGCGTTCGTCTCATACTGCTGTCGTAACAACGGATGACGGCTCTTACGGACGTAAAGGAATTGTTACCGAGCCGTTGAAGGAATGGCTCGATGCCAAGACCGGCATCGAAGCGGTTTATGCCATCGGCCCGCTGCCGATGATGCGCGCTGTCTCAAATCTTACAAAAAATTACGGCGTAAAAACCTATGTCAGTTTGAATGCTATTATGGTGGATGGAACCGGCATGTGCGGCGGATGCCGCGTGACGGTGGCCGGAAAAATGAAATTTGCCTGCGTCGATGGTCCGGAATTCGACGGTCATGATGTCGATTTCGATGAAATGATACTGCGGAACCGGTCTTATGCGGCTGGAGAGAAAACGGTCCTGGATCGGTTTGAACATGCACCGGGGGAATGCAGATTGGAGAAGATGGTATGAATACAATGAAAGCCTCGGAACGCATGAAAATTCCGCGTCAGCATTCCATAGAACAAAATGCGGAAAAGCGCAGTCATAATTTTGAAGAAGTTTCTTTGGGATTGGATGAAGTTCTGGCTCTGACGGAAGCATCACGCTGCCTCGAGTGCAAGGATCCGATCTGTATGGAGGGATGTCCCGTGAATGTGGACATCAAATCGTTTGTCCAATTGGTTAATGAAAAGAAATTTGTCGATGCGGTGAAAAAAATACGCGAATCCAATTTTCTCCCGGCTATTTGCGGACGGGTTTGCCCGCAGGAAGAGCAGTGCGAAAATGTGTGTACACTGGGCAAAAAACATGATCCGGTTGCTATCGGCAAGCTGGAACGGTTTGTTGCCGATTATGAAATGAAATCCGGCCAGTTTACAATTCCGCAGATTGAGACAAAGCGGGAAGGAAAAGTGGCTGTTGTCGGATCCGGTCCTTCCGGCTTGACCTGTGCCGCAGAGCTTGCAAAGTACGGATACGCAGTCACTCTCTTCGAAGCGTTGCACGAAGTGGGCGGTGTGCTGCGGTATGGGATTCCAGAATTCCGTTTGCCGCGGACTATCCTCGATATCGAAGTAGAACGTATACAGGCGCTCGGTGTAAAAATCTATACGAACTTTGTCATTGGACGGACAGCCACTGTCGATGAATTGTTCAAGGAGTGGGGTTTCAGTGCGGTTTTCCTGGGCACGGGAGCCGGTACTCCGCATTTTATGGGTATACCGGGGGAAAGCCTGAACGGTGTTTACTCTGCAAACGAGTTCCTGACTCGCGTAAATTTGATGAAGGCATATAAATTCCCGGAATACGATACGCCGATCCGCCTTGGAAAAAATGTCGCAGTGATAGGCGGGGGTAATACGGCTATGGACGGCGTGCGGACTTCAAAACGTCTCGGCGCGGAAAAAGCATATCTGGTCTACCGGCGTTCGCGTGCGGAAATGCCTGCGAGGCTGGAAGAAGTACACCATGCAGAGGAGGAAGGCATAGAATTTCTCATGCTTACAAATCCGACAAAAATATTGTCGGATGGGAATAATAACGTGGTCGGCATGGAATGTCAAAAGATGGAACTTGGCGAACCGGATGCATCGGGCAGGAGAAAGCCGGTTCCAATATCAGGATCAGAATTTGTGCTCGAAGTACAGACTGTGATCGAAGCAGTGGGTCAAGCGCCGAATCCGATTATTCAGGCAACTACGCCAGGACTCGAAACCAGCAAACGCAGTACGGTCGTGGTCGGTGAAAAGCAGCAGACAAATCGTCCCGGAATTTTCGCAGGCGGAGACCTTACACGCGGCGGTGCGACGGTTATTCTTGCAATGCGGGACGGTAAAGAAGCAGCAGCAGCGATTCATGGGTATCTATTGGAGCGCAGTAAATAGGAAATGGTGGGGGGAATGTGAATCGCGAATCGCGAATTGTCAATTGCGAATTGCAGACTGTAAATTGAGAACTGTGATGGGGGAGAATGCGAATCGTCAATTGCGAATTGTAGGCTGACGACTAAAAAACTAAGAAACTGGAAAACTGATTACCAGATTGAATGAAAAAGCATATGATTAAACACATCGTTGCCTGGAAATTGAAAGACTTTGCAGATGGGAATTCGAAAGATGTAAATGCCCGGGAAGTCAAAAAACTTCTTGAAGGGCTGTACGGAAAGATTCCCGGTCTGCGTAAAATTGAAGTCGGTATAAACTTCACGCACGAAGCAAGTGCGGCTGATATCGTTCTGTATTCCGAATTCGATTCAAAGGAAGCATTGGATGCATATCAGATTCATCCGGCTCATGTGGCTCTAAAAGGATTTATCAGCACAGTGCGTTCGGAACGAATTGCAGCCGATTATGAAGCATGACATCCTCAGAAATCAAAAGCTATAAATAAACTGCGAAATGCAGTTTATTTATGTTGTCCCCCCGTCACAATAATTGTTTGAAGAGCCTCTATTTCTTCCTCTTTTGCCGATACTTTACCGCCAGCGGCCGAAAACTTTGAACATTTCTTTGCCTTTCCTCGTAAATTAATGAAGAAAATCACAATAATTAAGATGGAAAAACGTCTTTATTCTATAGAATGGTCGAAACAATTCAATTAAAACAAAATAATTTGATATTCTGTGCAACATTGGCTATACTGTAATGTATGTAATAACTGACAGTCATTAAATGAACGGTGTTGCAATGGGAATTCATGAACGTAAGGAAAGAGAAAAAGAGCAGCGGAAGGAAGAAATAATAGATGCTGCTCAGCGCATTTTTTTTGAGAAGGGACTGATCGCTTCTACAATGGATGAAATAGCAGAAGCTGCTGAATTAAGCAAAGGGACGCTTTACCTGTATTACAGCAGCAAAGAGGACCTCTATCTTGCTGTTATGATGCGGGGGATGGATACACTCCATGATATGTACGAGCAAATTGTGAACTCTGATGATTCGACAGTGGAGAAGATCATTCGATGCAGCAATTCGTACGTGGATTTTTTCCATTCGAATAGAAATTTTTTCCGGATGTTTCCGTTCCTTCAAAATCCGCGATTCCATAAACAGGTTTCTGAAGAAATGATAAAATCGTGCGGTCTCAAGAATCAAAAAATGTGGGATATGGTCATTGCCATGTTGAAAAAAGGAATGGAAGAAGGAAAATTGCGGTCGGACCTGAATCCGGTCGAAGTCGGAATTATTTTCTGGTCGAGCTCTACGGCTTTATTGATACGGGAGGACAGCGAAGGACCTGCCTGGAAGGCGAATCTCAATATAGATTTCGATCACACGCTGGAAGTTTGCAATATGCTGCTGATGGAATCGATATTGACCGATCAAGGCCGCAAAGAGTATCATGCACTGAAGAAGACATAAGGGATAGACGAATTATGAAAGCAATCCGTATACATGAGGTGAGAATGAGGAAACGATTCAATAAAATATTTGTGATGATATTTTTGCTTGTACTCGCAGCGCCTGCGCAGCAAAAAATGTCGTTAACGATCGAGCAGGCTGTACAAACCGGAATGGAAAACAGCAAAGCGCTCCGAACATCGCAGTTCAGAGTGTTATCCGCCGATGCAAAGGCAAGCGAAACAAATACGCTCGGACTGCCATCGCTAAAATTGAACGGAACATATACAAGAATTAGCCCTGTACCTGCTTTGGTATTTCCATTCCCGGTGGGTGCAATGCTTACTTCTACGGCGCTTAATACCACGAATTCAATTTCATTCGTGACCCAGAATTATCCGTTAACGTCCAATATTGTAAATACGTACGGTCTCAGAGCAACTTTGCAGCAGCCGCTGTTTACCGGCGGGAAAATATCCGGCGCTATCGATGCTGCAAGTTTTTCAGCCGAGGCAACAAAAGAAGATCTAAAAAAGGACCAGGCGGATGTACTCTATAATATCAAGGCGACGTATTGGAATTTGTATCGTGCACTTGAATTTAAAAAGTTCGTCGATGAAAATGTCGATCAAATAAAATCTCATGCCGTCGATGCGGAAAATTTATTCAAACAGGGACTTTTGACAACCAACGACGTCATGAAAGTCCGCGTTCAGCTTTCCGATGCATTGGTCCGTCAGATCGATGCAAAGAATGATGTTCAGCTTGCTATGTATGTTCTCAACAATACTATCGGGCTGCCGTTGCAAACGGAAATAGAACTTGCGTCGACGATACATATCGTGGATCGGGAATGGTCATCGGCCGATGATCTTGTTAAGTCGGCATTTGAAAAGCGGCCGGAAGTGCTGAGCATGAATGCTCGCGTACAAGCAGGCGAAGCAGGATTGACCTCAGTGCGAGGCGGGTGGTGGCCTCAAATATACTTAGTTGGAAATTATGACTATAATCGTCCGAATCAGCGTTATTTCCCTGCGACTGATGAGTTTCAAGATTCATGGGATGTATCTGTTTCAGTTTCCATTGATCTCTGGAATTGGAATCAAACGGGCCATCAAACCACGCAGGCGCAGGCCCAATTGGCACAGGCGCAGGAAGGCCTTTCCATGACCAAGGACGGCATTACGCTGGAGGTGACGCAAAGTTACCTGGGCATTCAAAAAGCAAAAGAGCGCAAAAATGTGTCCGAGCAGGGCGTAGCTCAGGCAGAGGAAAATTACCGAACAATGGACGGAAAATACAAACAAGGACTTGCAGCAAACTCGGAACTGCTCGATGCTGAAGTAGCATTGCTTCAGGCAAAATTAAATTTAACGCAGTCATTGGTCGATTACGAACTCGCCATCGCGCAGCTTTCCAGAGCTATCGGCGAATAAGAATTTACGAAAAGGAAAAAATACCATGCAAACCAAAACGAGAATCATTATTATCGTCGCTATTGTTGCAGCAGTTCTCATTGCACTTATCGTGAGAAGCAAAATTGAATTGAATGCATCGTCCAAAGGAGGCTCTATTTCTACGGCGCCTTCCGTTTCCGTTTATAAGGTAACACGGCAATCCCTGGACAATCGGTTTTCCCTTGTGGGAACACTCAATGGATTTAACGACGTTGTTGTGCTTTCGGAGACACAGGGCCGTGTTGTCAAAGTAGATGCGGAAGTGGGGCAATATAAAGAAGCCGGTTCCGTGCTGGTCGAAGTGGACAGCGTAACAAGAGAAGCAGCTTCCAAAGCGGCAGAGGTCAATTATGAAAAATCCAAAAAGGATCTGGAGCGCTACGAAGCATTGTATAAAGAGCATTCCGTTTCGGATACGCAAATCGAGCAGGCGCGGTGGGCGTTCCAAACTGCGGAATCCCAATACGTCACGACACACCGGGCCTTAACGGATACGAAAATTACCACGCCTATTTCGGGAGTTGTGACTGCACGGTATGTCAATATCGGAACGATGACCGTCGGTGCGCCGCAGGCGACACAAATTGCCAATGTCGTCGATATTTCCCGCTTGAAAGCGAAAGTGCAGGTCGCGGAAAAAGACGTTTTCCGGCTGCATGTAAGCGATGTGGTCGATGTAACGACCGATGTGTTTCCGAACACGACGTATACCGGAAAAATCTTTACCATTTCGGCAAAGGGCGACGACGGGCATACCTATGCAGTTGAAGTGCTGCTGCAAAATCCAAGGCAGGAACTCAAAGCAGGAATGTTCGTACACCTGACATTTAAGCCGAATGCAGAAAACTCGGCGCTGGTCATTCCGCGTGAAGCAATTGTGGGAAGTCTGCAAAATGCGCAAGTCTATGTGGTAAGCAATAATATCGCGCAGCTTCGGTCCATTCTTGCAGGAAAAGAAATAGGAACGAATGTGGAAGTGCTGCAAGGACTTCAAGAGGGCGAAGCCGTTGTCGTGGACGGTCAAAACAATTTGAACGACAGTATTAAAGTCGTTGTCCGTTAATGAGTGAAAGGAATAAAGGAATACTCGCATGACACTTACTGAATTATCTATCAAGCGTCCGACATTGGTGGTGGTGACGTTTACCGTACTGACCGTCCTGGGCATTTTCAGCTATTTTCAATTGAAGTATGAGCTGCTCCCGAAAATGTCCATACCCGTTGTAACGATTACGACCGTCTATCCGGGCGCATCGCCGTACGAGGTCGAAAACAATGTCAGTAAAGTCATCGAAGATGCGGTCTCCGGCATTGACAAGATCGATAACGTCCGGTCCACATCATTCGAAGGAATGTCCCTGGTTATTATCGAATTTAAACAGGACGCAAATATCGACAATGTCGTGCAGGATGCGTCGCGGAAGGTGAATGCAGTTCTTTCCCAGCTTCCCACCGATGCCAAGCAGCCGACGGTCTCGAAGATTGCTTTCGATGAAATTCCTGTGCTTCGGATGGGTGTGACCAGCTCGATGGACTCCCGCGAATTTTATCAATTTATGAAAGATCGAATCCAGCCCCGGTTGTCAAAAATTGCCGGCGTCGCACAGGTTGCTTTAACGGGCGGCGATGAGCGCGAGATCAGAGTAAATTTGGATGCAAATAAAGTCCGTGCGTACGGACTTTCTATTCTGCAGATTATGCAGGCTATCCGCAATGCGAACATGGATTTCCCGACCGGCAATATCAAAGATGCCGATGCGCAATTTGTGGTGCGCATTGCAGGAAAATTCAAATCGATAGAAGATTTGCGGCAATTATCTGTGGGGCGTTCGCGTCAGGGCGGCGATATACATCTTGCCGATATTGCAGAAGTGCAGGACGGAAGGAAAGATTATACGCAAATTAACCGTGTGAACGGCATTACTTCGATCGGCATTCAGGTCGTCAAACAGTCCGATGCCAATGCGGTTTCCGTCAGTCAGCTGGTTCGTGCGGAATTGGCCAAGATTCAAAAAGAATTTGAGAAGCAGGGTATTGTTTTTAAAATTGCTGAAGACAGTTCCACATTCACACTCGAATCGGCGAATGCCGTAAAGGCCGATCTTTTACGGGCAGTGATTATGGTTGCTATTGTGATGCTGCTCTTTCTGCACAGTATACGGAACTCTCTTATTGTGCTGGTAGCGATTCCTGCATCGCTCATTACCACATTCGGATTTATGTACGCGATGGATTTTTCCATGAACGTAATGACGCTGCTGGGTATGTCGCTTGTTATCGGTATTCTTGTCGACGATTCGATAGTCGTTCTGGAAAACATTTATCACCACCTTGAAAAAGGGGAAGAGCAGCGTGCTGCAGCTCTGCGGGGCCGAAACGAAATAGGTTTTGCGGCGTTGTCGATTACGATGGTGGATGTGGTAGTTTTTCTGCCGCTCTCGCTTGTCAGCGGTATTGTCGGCCAGATCATTCGGCAGTTTGCGCTGGTTATCGTAGGTTCGACATTAACGAGCTTGTTCGTATCGTTTACAATCACGCCGACTTTGGCGTCGCGTTTTGCCAAACTGGAGCGCCTGTCCGACCGTACATTGTTCGGGAAATTTGCACTGGCGTTCGAGCGATCCTATCACAGCTTTTCGGATTTTTACCAGAAGCTGCTCAAATGGGCGCTGGTGAATAAAGCTAAGGTAGCGCTGGCAACCACTGGACTGTTCGTCCTTTCGCTCTTGTTTCCGGCCTTTGGATTGATCGGCAATGAATTCATGCCCCAGACAGACCGCGGTGAATTCGGTGTTGCCATTGAACTGCCGCCGGGCGCATCGATTGAACAGAACAATCAAACCACGCTGCAGATTGAACGTATCTTTGCAAAAATTCCGGAAATTGAAAAAGTATTCACCGGCGTTGGTTCTCAGGAAAGCGGCTCGCTTTCACTGTCGAGCGATAATCTTACGCAGCTTAACGTCACACTTGTTGCGAAAGAACTGCGGAAAAAAACGACCACGGATGTCGGCGAAGAAATTAAGTCCAAGCTTAAAGAACTTCCGGGCGTTAAAGTGTATGTGAATCCCATCGGCATTTTCGGTTCGGCGAATCAGGCTTCGATACAAATTGCAGTCAACGGCACCGACTTTGGCGCTTTGACAAAAGCTGCGGACCAGGTGCAGAATGTATTGAAAAGCATTCCCGGAACGACGGACGTTCGACTTTCTTCGGAGACCGGGAAACCGGAAATGCACATTGAAATCGACCGCGCAAAAATGGCGCAGCTGGGTCTTTCCGTTGCGGATGTCGGAACGACACTGCGTGTTGCATTGACCGGCGACGATCAGTCCAAATACCGGGACGGCAGCAATGAATACGATATCCGTATTCAATTCGATGAATTCAACCGCGCGCATACCGACGACCTCGGCAGTATGGCATTTATGAACAGCCGCGGGCAGCAAGTGGAATTAAAGCAATTTGCGTCGATCTATCAGTCTTCCGGCCCGACCAAATTAGAGCGGCGGGATCGCATCAATAACATTTATGTCAACGGGGAGACGCTCGGCCGTCCGACTGGAACGATTATGGAGGATTTTAGAAAAAAAATTGCCGGAGTTCAGCTTCCGCAGGGTGTAACGCTTTCCTATCTCGGAATGGAAAAAATGCGCGGCGAAGGTTTTGCCGATCTTTTCTGGGCTATGGGTATCGGCATCCTGTTTATCTATCTGATTATGGTGGCCTTGTATGATTCCTATGTCTATCCGTTTGTTGTGCTGTTCTCGCTGCCGCTGGCAATGGTCGGTGCGATGGTTGCTCTTGCAGCGGCAGGAAAATCGCTCAGCATTTTTACAATGCTCGGCATTATTATGCTGATGGGACTTGTCGCAAAGAATGCCATCTTGCTGGTCGACAGAACGAATCAGACGCGGCTTGAACAGGGATTAACCGTATATGAGGCCTTGCTTGAAGCGGCAAAATCCAGGATGCGGCCTATTTTAATGACAACCCTGACGATGATCTTCGGTATGCTGCCGATCGCTTTATCGACAGCGGAGGGAGCGGAATGGAAGTCGGGCCTGGCGTGGGCGCTGATCGGCGGATTAACCAGTTCGCTGTTCCTGACACTGATTGTTGTGCCGGTTGTGTATATGAAAGTGGATGAATGGAAGGAAAAAATTCCGGCGTTCTTTAAAAAGCCGTCGGATATTCTGAAGCGGCGGCGGAACGGTTCATCGGTGGAGAATAGTATCCCTGAATTGAGTTCCGTAAAGTAACCGGAATTGTCCTACAAAGTTGGAAAAGAAAAAAGCCTCTGTTGAGAAATAAACAGGGGCTTTTTTGCAAGTCAATAGATGGAATTTATTTATCTGCCGATTTTGAAAGTGAAAGGGACATAAACCTTTGCGGTGACGGGGCCTGTTGACATCATTGCCGGTTTATATGTCGATTTCATAGCGGCGGAAATGGAAGCGTCATTGAAAATATCGCTTGTACTTTTTGCTATTGTCGCCTGAATCGGTTTTCCCTGCTGATCGACCGTGACTTCCACTATAACTTTGCCGTTGAGTCCCATGCGATATGCAATTTCGGGATAGCTCGGAGCTGCAAGCTTGAGAATCTGAATGGGATTCTCGATGGCAACGAACGGGTGCGGGGCATCTATCGGTCCGCTCTGCTGCGGAGCAGCCGGCTGCTGAACAGGCGGTTGTGCTGCAGAGGTTATTGCCGTACCGGTTGGAGCCGGGCCGGCTGTCGTTGTTGCCGGGTTTGAACCTGTTTTACTTCCTGCTTGATTGGCGGCGGCCGAAGCAGCTTGTTTTTGTTCAGCCTGTAATTTCTGCTGCACTGCCGCAGCAGCGAGTTTCGATTCCTGTTTTTTTAATTCGGACTGCTTCAGCTTTTCTTCTTCGGCTTCTTTGGCCGGTCCATTTTCTTTAACTTCCGCAGGCGCTGCGGCAGGAGTCTGTGGTGCGGGCTGCTGTTGTGCTGCGGCGACAGGGGGAGCAGGTTCTTCTGATTTTTTCCTGGAGGATAAGACAAAGAAAATTATAACACCGATGACCGCGGCCATCACAACAAATCCTGCAACAAGAAGTGTTTTTGATTTTGGCGCTGCCTCTGCCGGTTGAGGCGGTTCGACAGTTTGCGGAACAGTTTCTTTTGGAGGCGCTGCTTCTTCTTTTGCTTCTTTCTTTGTTTCTTTCTTTGTTTCTTTTTTTGTTTCTTGCTTTGCTTCTTTCTCTTCTGACGGAGATTCCTCGGATTTTTGCTGAAGCTTGACCAATTGTTCTATCTTTTGTTCATATTCTTTTGCGACTACGCTATCGGGTTCGATGATATAAATTCTGCGAATTTCTTCCAGTGCGTGCGCATAGTCGCCTTTGGCGACATAATCGTCAGTCCGCTGGAAGTATTGGCTTTTCAGCTTTTCCAGCGCAGCTTNNGCTTCTTTTCCTTTTGTGTTTTTAATTTCCGTTTGTTTTAGTGCTTCGGCGCGCCGCTGTGTGTCGCTCACCGCGCGTTCGAACATGGCCGGAAGAGAATTTGTTATATCCGACTTGTTCTTTTCGGTGATCGTTGGATCGGTTGCTTTGACGATTTGTCTTTCGATGGCAATAATATATATGTTTTTTGCATCGGCAGATTTGACTTCTTTGAGATTTTCGAGCGCTTCGGCAAACTTTCCAATTTCAATTTTCTTCTGAACTTCATGGAGTCGATCAATAATGAACTGCTGGGGATTCATCTTTTCCTTTGGTTCCATGCTTTCAATCCTTCTTGTGTAAGTGCTTTTTCTGCCTATGGCAATNNTGCAGTCTTGTCCACGGAGCATGAAAAGACGAACAAAATGTTATTCGCCGCTTGCCGCTTGTTCGTTCGGATAAATTAACTTAAGCGTTTGTCCCGTTTGCTGAGCATGGCGAATTTCATTTTGTCGAATTCGGATTTCGATTTTTTTTATATCTTTATTAAAAGGGTCTATAACGTAGGCTTTTGCTACTTCGTCCAACGCTTTGCTGAACTCTTTTTGTTTCTGCAATTCATCGGCTGTTCGAAGGTGAATATGAACGAGCTGATCCCGTTCCTCCGGGCTCGAGGCATCGGTTTGCGGCATCTCCGCGTCCTCATTGGATTCACTGGCGAGAATGTCTTCTTCGATTTTTTTCAAGTCCTCATTTCGGGGATCAACGGTCAAGCCGATTGCAATTTCTATCAGCGCTTCTGCAAAAACTCCGTCTTTGAAGAACTGCCGTGCGCGTTTAATATGTTCATGCAGCGCCTGTTCTTTTTCCTGCTGTGCCGTCGTGGCGTTCCACTTTTCCTGCTGTTGTTTCATTTGTTCTTTTAGATCCAGCAGGTCTTTCCGTGAGGGATCAAGGTGGAGAGCTTTTTCGATCTCTAATTGAGCTTCCTCGAAGCCGTGGTGCAGAACGGATTCTTTTGCGCGGAAGATATGTTTCTTAATAATTTTATCGTTTTCTTCTGTCCGCTTTTTGTCCTCTGAATCCTTCTGCGCCTTTTCTATCTTCGCTTCGATCTCTCTCACGTCCTCTCGTGTCGGATCCAGTACCATCGCTTTGGTCACTTCCATGAGCGCATTTTCATATTCACTGCGTGAAAGAAGACTATTGGCGTTTTCGATAATATCATGAATCTGTGTGTCGCGTTCTTCTTCCGTCTGTTTCTCCTGCATCTGAAGGAAGAGGGACTGAATCTGCCCTTCGAGCGATCTCAATTCCTCATTGGTAGGATCATAGGTAAAACCGCTCGCAACTTCGGCGAGGGCTTCCTCGAACGCTCCCTGCTGTACGAAATCTTTTGCGCGTTTGGCATGCGACTTAACTGCGGCGGCACGTGTATCTTCAGCTTGCTGCTTCTGTATCTCCGTTTGATATTCATGAAATTCATCTTGAAGCTTGAGTTCGTAATTTTGAATGGACTCATCAAGCGGATCGAGCATAAATGCTTTCGCAACTTCATCGAGCGCTTTGCTGTATTCGTGTTCTGCAGCGTAACGTGCAGCTTCGGAAAGATGTCCGATGATTTTCTCTCCGGTGTCATTGACCGGAGCTTCTTCGCGGGATTGATTCGATGCCTCTGTTTCTTCGGCTTTCTTCTGTTCTTGAATTGAAAGGATGTCCTGCTCCATATGCTTGACATCTTCATCAAACGGATTGATAACGAAAGCCAGCGCAACTTCGCCAAGAGCATCTTCATGCCGGTTTTCGGATAAATATGCCCGCGCTTTTGTGAGATATTGGAAAATGCGCTCTTTATCCAAACGCCGTTTTGCTTCGGTTTCAGCGTTTTCGCCAAGCAGCGCGCGTTCACGTTCGGCCTGCTCCATCCGGCGCAATTCTTCTTCCTGATGTTTGCGTACGGTTTCCTCTTCCTCGCGCCGTTGTATTTCCATCTGGAGGAGAGATTCTTCCTGCAGGGCAACGATGCGTTTTTCGCAAGCCTGCAGCGACTCGTTAATCGGGTCGAGGACATAAGCTCGTGTAATAACGCGCAACGCTTCGGAAAATCTCAGTTGTTCTGCAAGGCGGCCGGCATTCTCAATATGTTTTTGAATAGCGGTGACGATTGCTTCACGTTTTTTGCGCTGTTCATCTTCACGTTTGCGGTACATGTCTACCTGGGCCTGCTGTTCCCGTTCCTGCGCTTCACGGATTTTTCTTTCCAACTCAAGAACTTCTTCATTCAGGGGGTCCACAACGACGACAAAGGCGAGTTCGCTCAGAGCTTCGTCCATTCGGCCCAGGGTATAGAGTTCGTGCGCTTGCTTCAAGTATTGTTTTATCTTCTGCTGCTGTGCCTGCCGGCGGGCTTCTTCATCTTTCTTACGTTTCTCTTCTTTTTCCTGTTGAAGCCGGGCTACCTGAGCTTTAAGCGCTTCCTGGCGCTTCCGTTCCTCTTCTACCTTCCGCCGGATTCGTTCCGATTCATCCCGTGTGCGCGCTTCTTCCTGTGCGCGGCGAACCCGGTCTTCCAGTCCATGGATGCGTTCGTTTGCCGGATCCAGCAGATAGGCTCTAGCAATTTCATCGAGGGATCGGTTGAAATCACCTTTCGCTTCGTAATCGGCTGCACGCTGGAGAAATGCGGATATTTTAGAATCGATCGCCTGCCGCCGGAGTTCATCATTTTTTTTGCGGTCTTCTTCTTCTTTTTTCCGGTGCTCTACTTCTTGTTCCTGCTTTGCTGCTACGGCTGCAGAACGCTGTGCTTCGACGATTGCAAGATTGGAAATATGTTCGAGTGCTGCCGGCATCGGCTGCGCGGTTTGGTTTGCAGGGTGTGCGGCAGGTTCAGTTTTGGTTTCCGTTTTTTGAGCGGTCATCAAGGAACGAACGCGTTCTTCGTACGCGAGTGCGTAAAGATTACGCGGATCCCGTGTGCGTGCTTTTGCAATTTCCTCCAAAGCGGCGGCATAGCTGCCTTCGCGCACCAATTTATCTGCTTGCTTCAGGAAGGTCGCAACTTCTTTTAATTGCTCAGCACTTCTCTGAAGATCAGGCGCCTTTGCCATGTCCTGTCCTTTCTTGAAGCGATTTCATAAACCGCTTAAAGCTAGTATCACCTGTTATGTGGACTATATTATCGAATTTCTCCATGATTGTCAATATCAGACTTGTTTCATCGAGTGAAAAATTTTATCGGTTAAAACCTTCCAAATTGACTAAATTCCGGTTTCATTCAAATTTTCATTGTCGGGGTGAGAGGATTCGAACCTCCGACCCCCTGCGCCCAAGGCAGGTGCTCTAACCGGGCTGAGCCACACCCCGTTCAATGTAAGTCTATTTTCAATTAAAAATCCGCATTTAAACATCTCGTACTGCAGGATGTTTTCATTGCGATACGCTTAAAAGCATCAGGGATGCATAAAAAATGCGCGATGTTTGTGTCAAGTATTTCGCACTGACTGAACACAAAAAAACAGAAAATCCTTTTTGTCTATTCAACCTTTCCGGCAGCCTTCAAAATAAAGATGGCCATCCAAAAACGAGCGCCGCTTCAATGAAGTAATATGTGTTTCGTCGTATGGAATTCCATTTTTTCAGCAGCGCCATGCTTTATGGAATAAAATAATATTTATGAGGAATGGCGCCAGACTACTTTTCCGGAATGATAAATGATTTTATCTGCATATTAAATATACGAAACCAACGTCAAGAAGGCAATTGTAAAACCAATTCGATTTCATACGTACCGTCCGCTCAAAGTATTCTCTTCCGCACTCAATGGACCGCTCTGTCAGTCATGAAAGCAGGAGAGGAGTTGACTTTCTTTTCCTTTGAGAGGCGTTTGAGATCCAGAGAGAATTTTAACCTGTCCGCTTCGCTGCAGATCCGGTCCTTTTTTTGCACATCGGCTATACTTCGCCTTCAATAAATGTCGATCTATGTCAATTCTCTTGACGGCTCGAGGGTGGAATATTCAAATAAATATTTCTACATTATGAAAATAATTCCAACAATTCTTTTTTAAAATTATCAGCGTTCCACACAGTCGCCATCTCAAAGTAAGATGTATGATAAACAGCATTAAAAAACATTGGCCGATCATCGCGGCATTAGGAATATTCTGGGCGACAATAGTAGTCATCCTGGTTTTATCCGCGAGGCAAAATCAAGGACATTTTATTTACGCTTTGGATGATTCGTATATCCACATGTCCATGGCAAAGAATTTTGCGCAACATGGAGTTTGGGGCATCAATAAAAGCGAGTTTACTTCTTCATCTTCCGCATTATTATGGACTTTGCTTTTGTCTCTGATTTACTTCTTTATCGGATTGAATGAATTTGCACCGTTTATATTGAGCCTTATATTCGGGACACTTCTCCTTATTACGGTATACCTTCTTTTGAGAAAGTACTCCTTGCCGCCTCTTTTTATCTTTATTATCCTGTTTGCAATAGTATTTTTCGCTCCCTTACCGATACTTGTTTTTTCCGGGCTTGAACATATATTGCATGCGCTTCTTACCGTATTGTTTGTCTCTCTTTCTGCAAAAATTCTTTCTGCCGAAAAAACTGCATCCAAAGATTATATGATATTATTGGCAGCAGCGCCTTTTCTCACCATGGCTCGTTATGAAGGATTGTTTTTGGTTTTTATTGTATGTCTTTTATTCGTTGTTCGAAAACGATTCGTGCATTCCATTTTATTGGGCGGGCTTGCGATTATCCCGATGGCAATATACGGCGTGATTTCGATTATGAAGGGTTGGTATTTCCTTCCAAACTCGGTTCTTCTCAAGGGCAATGTCCCCTCTTTTTCTATAATAGGAATGAGCAAGTTCGTTCATCTGTTTTATGAACAGATAGTACGAAATCAACATATTCCGATTCTTCTTTCGGCAGCGCTTTTTCTTTTTATTCTTCAGTATGGCAAACAAAAGACCTTTTGGAAAGACACTCTCATCATGCTTGCTGC
The DNA here is from genome assembly GCA_003162695.1 of Ignavibacteriota bacterium. Lineage (GTDB taxonomy): Bacteria > Bacteroidota > Ignavibacteria > UBA10030 > UBA10030 > Fen-1254. Next base: position 50,850 of record PMML01000048.1, read on the forward strand.
TTTTATTGCAACAACTCTTTTTCACTTGCTCTTTGCAAGAGTGGGCGGGCTTCCTCGATACGATGCATATCTTGTAGTTCTTGCTCTATTTACCATTGCTTCCGGAATGAGAGAATATCTGCCCAAAAGAGTATCGATTGTATTTAATAAAAGTTTCGTAACAAAGTATGCAGCAATAGCTCTTCTCACATTCGTTATGATTCTACCTCTTGCGGGGAGAGGAGTTCTCTACACGATAATAACGCCTCAAGCTACAACAAATATCTATGAACAGCAGTATCAGATGGGTTTGTTTCTCAACAAGTTCTTTCAAGGGGAAAGTGTTGCCGCGAATGATATTGGCGCTATCAATTATCTCTCGGATATAAAATGTTTGGATCTATGGGGATTAGGCAGTTTGGAAGTGGCAAAATTAATAATTCATGGAAAATATGATACGCAGGAAATATATGATTTAGCGAGGCAAAAGAAAGTTAAAATTGCCGTCGTTTATGACCATTGGTTTAAAGCCTATGGTGGATTACCTCCGGCTTGGATTAAAGTCGGCGAATGGAAAATTTCGAATAATGTAATTTGCGGCGGGGACATCGTTTCATTCTATGCCGTCAGCCCGTTCGAGGCGGACACCCTAAGCAAGGACCTTAAGATATTTTCATCGTATCTCCCAAAAGATGTTTTGCAATCCGGAGATTATACTAAATGATGCAAAGACGATAGCGCATAACAATCATATCTGCGATGCATGCATATTTAAAAAGCAATGTTCATAATGTTTGCTCTATGATGCGGAATACGGGGGAAAAAAAGTTTAAGGGACACTCCCTGTGCCCAAGGCAGGCGCTGAAACCGGGCTGTGACGCACTCCGTTCTGCGTATGCCAAAAGAATGAAGAAATGAACGTCAAATCAACTTCCGATACCGATCTGATGAAAATGAAAATGTTCTCCCAAAAATCGACCTCACTTTAACGCTTAACCAGCCAATTTTCCGGATTTTGTTTTTCCCGTTCTTTCCAAATTTCAAAATGGAGCAAGGGACGCTCGACTGTGTCGCCGCTTTTTCCAATGACAGCTCCTTCAGCGATCTTCTGCGACTCGCGCACCAAAATATCTGAAAGATGCGCATAGACTGAACGGTATCCGTTGTAATGATTGATAATGAGAATGTTGCCGAAGCCGGGAATAAAGGAAATGACTGAAACTTCGCCGTCGGCAACCGCATAGACGGCCGAACCGATGGGCGTCGTAATATCGATGCCGGAATTTTGCGTAATGGTTTTCAGCACGGGGTGCACCTGATTGCCGAAATGCGCATGAACGGATCCGTTTTTAACAGGCCAGCGCAGTTTTCCTTTTTTTAATCCGAAATTTTCTCCGGCGGTTCCTTCTTCAGATTCCGGAAGCGAGGGTGCTTCAGGAAGAATTTTCTTTTCATTCTTTTTACGCGCTTCAGCAAGTTCCCTTGCACGGCGTTCTGCTTCCTCATGCTCTTTGCGAATCCGCTCTTTCTCAATCAAGTCCGTAATCATTTTTTCTATTTGTCCGTACGCTTCGGTTTTACGCGAAAGCTGTTTTTTAAACATCGTTTTATCTTTACGGATTTTTTTAAGAACAGTCCGGCGTGCAGCGTATGTTTTATTCAGGTTGTGTTCTTCAATCGTCTTTTCGGAAATGAGGAGATGTTCACGCTGCAGCTTATCCTGCAGTGTATAGTTCTTTTGTTCCAGTTCGGATTTATTTGCAGCGATTCCCTGTAAATCCTTCGCACGCTGCTCGGAAAATCGTTTGAGATACTGAATGCGGATATAGAGCTGATTGATGGATTTTGAAGAGAAGAGCACTTCGATATCGTACACACGTCCGTTTTTATACACCGAGCGGACATAGTTGGCATAGTGGGACTGTAAAAAATGGAGTTGATTCTCAAGACTGGCAATAAAAGATCGAGCAGTATCGATTTCCGTTGTTAACTGCAGTTCTTCATCGTGCAGCTTCTGCACGAGCTGGCGGATGAGGTCGGACTGGCGTTCGAGATCGTCCAGTCGTCCGAGCGTCACCTGCTCCTTTTTGTCGCTTTCCAAAATTCGTTTTTCATATTTCTCAATATCATCCCGAAGCTTCTGCAGTTCCTTCTGTTTGCGTTGAATTTCATGCTGGTCGCGCTGTGCGAAGCAGAAGCCGAGTGAAAGAAGGATAAGAAGTCCCGTTATAATCCAATGCCGTTTATGCATTACCAGTGAATTCGTTCTGCGTTTTCAGGAACTGTTAACGTGCACTCTATTGCTGTGTTGTTCAGTTCAACGTCGGAATACGATAAGGATATCCGATGCCGTTTGACCGGTTGAATGATTTGTATGCTGCGGGGAACGACCGTGTTTCCCGTTTCTTCAAAGTCACGAAAGTTTTGCTCGAATGCAACGGTTCCATTCCTGTCGATCTCCTGGATTTTCCGGATCAGAAGGGTGGAAGGATCGATCCAGTAATATCGTTTTTCTTCTCCAGAAAAATAGACGAAGAGCAAAAGATCGTTTTCAATACGCTGTTCATCCGGATGATGCAGATCGGCTGTCGAGAAGACTCCGCCGGAAAAAAGGTTCAGGATGTCGTCAAAATTCAAGCTCATGTGAAAAATCCGCAGGATGTTCTCTTCGTTTGTCGTTCCGGTCGTGAGCGTATTCTGGAGGCTGTTGTAAAAGAAAAAGTCTTTCTTTGTAATAAGGGCTGTGCCGACCTTGATGCCGAATGGACCTCCGAGAGAAATTAGAAGAGAATCCGGCTTTCGTATAAGCAGAGTAAACGATGCGGTTTGCGCCATTTCCGGTGTTTCGATGGAAATTCTGCCTTCTCCCTTAAGAGTATGAATCCGGTCGTGGTTGGCAGTGACAGATTGGGAGACCTCTTCGAACGATGCGGATCGGACAACCGTTCGGAGACTTTTCTGTGATGTGCAGCCGGCAAGAGCAGCGAGAAGGAAGAAAAAAACCAGGTCTTTTCTCATTTTTAAAGTGATCCTCTTTCAATTTTTTTTCGGAGAGTTTCGTTTTTGATATCCATTCCAAGCGCTTTTTTCCATATTGTGACGGCTTTTATTTTGTCTCCCAGTTGAAAGTAAACATCTCCAATGTGTTCATATAAGACGGCGCCGGCGGTTCCTGCCGCAATTGCTTTTTCGATGTATTGCCGGGCTTGCTGGTAATGCCCGAGCCTGAAACAAATCCAGCCATACGTATCGAGATACGCGGAATTTTCCGGTTCAGTTGCGACGGCGATGCGGGACATCTCCAGAGCTCTGTCCAATTGTAAGCCCCGCTCCGAGAGGCTGTAGCTGTAGTTGTTTAAAAGAAGAGCGGATTTCGGATCCACACGAAGCGCTTGTTCGTACAGGCTGTCGGACATCTCATACCGATGCTCATTATCGTACGTCAACGCGAGTGTGCCGAGCGTATTGATGTCATTTGGATTCAGCCGGTGCGCAATTTCAAGGCGTTCGATCGTTTTATCCGGCTGCTCCAAACGGGAGTACACTAATCCTTGCAGGAGGTAGATGCGAAAATCCTTAGGGTTGGATTTTTCCGCTTTCTGCATTTCTTCCAGGACTTCTTGAAATTTATTTTGAGAAAAAAGCGTCGATCCAAGCAGCCACCATGCGGTTGCATTCCATTCTGCGAGGGTTGTTACAATCTTGAATTGATAAGCAGCAAGAGAATCCTTTTTTACATTCAAGGCAAGCATGCCCAGGTACCAATGCGGCCGCCAGTCACCGGTCAAAACCGTCGTCATTTCTTCAAAAATATTCTGTGCTTTGGTCGCCATAGTGGAATCGTGTTCAATAAGTCCGAACATGCCGATACCTATACGCAGTTTCACTTCCGGATTCGTTGCTCCCTGTGCAAGAAGTTTCTGATACAGTTTGATCGCTTCCGCGTACTCCTTTTGATCCAGATAAATGTCTGCCAGCGCCGCGATGATTTCGGGATCACTCCGATCCGCATCGAGCATCGATTCAAGAATCTTTTTTGCCTCACTGAGCCTGCCGGCTTTTGTGTATGCATCTGCAAGTTGTTTCTGATACTGTTTGTTGCCCGGATCCAGATTGAGCATATGCTTGAATTTTTCCGCTGCCTGATCGAACCGTCCCAGCGATGTATACAGCACACCGCAGCGATAAAGGATGTCCGGCTGATCTCCGTCGCGGTTGAGTATCTTCTCGTAGATTTCTAATGCTCGAAGCGGTTTGCCCGGCTGGTACAAACGTCCCAGTGTATACCAGCTGCCCATTGATGACGAGTCTATTCGGACGATCTGTTCGTATTGCTGGATCGCCAAATCCATTTTGTATGTATTGACATAGATAGATGCAAGATTTTCCCGATACATGATGTTCATCGAATCGAGCTGGACGGCTTTTTTGCCCGCTTCTGCGGCTTGCAGAAATTTATTAAGCTGCGAGTAATCTTTGGAAAGGACATAATAGAGAGCAGCAGCGCTGTCCGTGGTTAGCGCCGCCTGATATTCGGGAATTGCGTCTGCATAGGCTTGCTTTGCATCGAGAGCGGCACCGGTGATGAAATGCTGCAATGCTCGATCTCGACCCGTCTCGTCTGCTGGCGGGACAGAATGCACAACAGGCAGCGATTCCGGATTTTTAGGCTGCGAACTGCTGCAGCCGAAAATAAAAAAAATCCCCACTATAAGACTTGTGAGGAGTATGCACTCTTGAATTTTTTTCATTATATAAATATATCGAAACCTCGATAGAGTTACAAGTTAAGAGGGGCAATTTGGTCAGGTGTCTCATGCGATATCGCCGTTTTTCAAGAATCTGACGGGACTTTGAATCGTTTTGTACGGCATGAATGGATTCCTTGATTTCAGATGCATGTATTTGCCTGGAACGGCTTCCGAAACGGATGAAAGATGAGAAAGAAACAGAGCGGCATGTCCGTTTATGATGCCTGTTCCACGAATCCGTTCCGCATGGCTGTTTGGCGAATGGAAAACAGCCATGTCGATGTAAAAGCCGTGCTGAGTGAGTCCGTTTTCCTCTATGAGCCATAATTCTAACCTTTTAAAAATAACAAGGTTAGGGAACAAGGGGATAATTTCATTGAAATTAGAGGAGATGGCACTTGACTTTCACGCAGGGGTTTAATAATTTACCACAAGTCAAGACAAATCATATAATACAAATCCGATAATCCGATGCAATTTGTTGGAGGCAATATGAGTCTCAATAAACAAAAAGGACAATGTACGATGATGAGACAACATTGGTTTATAGCCGTTGCACTGTTCGCTTTTATTCTTGTCGGTTGTGGAGGAACGGAAGAAACGACACAGGATCAAAGTCAAGCAGTTCGACCGGCAGAGAAGGGCACACCGGCGGAGCAGCCGAAAGTTCAAACTGCACCGGCAGCGCAAAATGCCGCGCAGCCTGCAAAGACAGAAACCGAACCGAGCAATTCGGATCAGGCATTAACGAGTTTTATCGGTGCGCCGGAACCCGAACAAAAAACAGAACATCCGGTTGTATCTGCGGCACCCCAGCCCGATCTTTCGCAGTACGAAAAACAAATTCAAGATCTACGCACAGAAAATACGGGCTTAAAACAAAAAATTGTAAAGCTTGAAGAAGATAACCGGAGCCTGGCTTCACTCATGAGCGATCTTGAGGCTAAGCTTGCGGCTGAAAAAGATCGCGCTGATCATGCCGTTGCTGCGCAGGCGGTTCCTGTCGCCGCTCCGAGCGGAACGCCGATGACGGTGGGAAGCCCATCTGCGGCTCTTGACGTGTATGAAGATGCACTGAAGACTTTTAATAAAAGAAAATATGCAAGCGCAAAGCAGGAATTTCAGGATGCAATGGGCAAAGGAATTACAGAGGATTTAAGAGATAATTGCATCTACTGGATTGGTGAATCGGAATTTGCATTGAAAAAATACAGCGATGCCCTGAAGAAATTTCAGGACGTTATTGCTATCAAGGGATCGGATAAAAAGGGCGATGCACAGTTTATGATCGGCCAGACGTACGAGAGGCTGGGGAATAAAAAGAAAGCGAAAGCGGCGTACGAAAAAGTCGTGAAAGAATATCCGATGAACAAAAATGTAAAGCATGCAAAAGAACGCTGGGCAAAATTGTAATCTGTCGGTATAAATTGAAAAAGAGAAAACCCCGGTCATACACGGCCGGGGTTTCTTGTCTCTGCAGTGTCATTGAATTGCTGTAACCGCCTTTGTATATTGAATACGATGTCAAAGTTTATGACAAAATATGTGTGCCAATCGTGCGGGTATGTGTCTCCGCGCTGGATCGGCAGATGCCCTAACTGCTCGGAGTGGAACACTTTTATAGAAGAAGCAACGAGTCCGCTCAAGGCAACGCGTAAATCGGGAACCGCTTCAAAACTCGATCCAGTCGTTCTTGAGGAGATTGAAGGACAGGATGTTCCGCGCACTCGTATAGGGATGGAAGAATTCGACCGAGTGCTTGGCGGAGGACTTGTTCCCGGTTCTCTTATTTTACTCGGCGGCGATCCCGGCATCGGGAAATCGACTTTGATGATGCAGGCTGCTCTCCGATTGACGGCGCAAACCATTCTCTACGTCAGCGGTGAAGAGTCGGTCAGGCAGGTGAAGCTTCGCGCCGATCGTCTGAAGGGCGGGGATGCAAAACATATTCTTCTTTTAGCTGAAACGAATTTGGATTTAATTCTCGATGTTATTGAACGCGGAACACCCGACATCGTGGTTGTAGATTCGATACAGACAATGTACCGTCCCGGACTGGAAAGCGCTCCGGGAAGCGTCAGTCAGGTGCGCGAATCGACTGCACTTCTCCTTCGGGCGGCGAAGACGAAAAATATTCCTGTGTTTATCATCGGTCATGTAACCAAAGAGGGTGTGATTGCCGGTCCCCGGGTGATAGAGCATATGGTCGATACGGTTCTGCAATTCGAAGGAGAAGCGCATTATTCGTATCGCATCCTGCGCGCATTAAAAAACCGTTTCGGGTCGACGAATGAAATCGGTATTTTTGAAATGCGGGAGGAAGGATTGCGGGAAGTTAAAAATCCGTCGGAAGTATTCCTTTCCGAACGTCATTACGGAATTTCCGGTTCGACCGTTGTCGCAAGCATCGAGGGCTCGCGTCCCATTCTTGTGGAAGTTCAGGCTCTCGTTACCGCGACGAATTACGGCCTGCCGCAGCGCAATAGTACCGGTTTCGATTTCCGCCGTCTTGCACTTCTTCTGGCTGTACTGGAAAAAAGGATGGGCATGAATCTCGGCCAGCAGGATGTTTTTGTCAATATTGCCGGAGGATTGAAAATCGATGAACCTGCGGTCGATCTTGGCATAGCGGTTTCCATTGCTTCCAGTCTGCGCGACGTTCCTGTCGATTCTTCCTCCATCGCAATCGGTGAGATAGGTCTCGGCGGCGAAATTCGAACTATCAGTCAGGTCGAACGGAGGGTGCAGGAGGCTGCAAAACTCGGATTTAAGAAGATCGTCGTGCCGCAAAATAATTTGAAGGGATTGAAAACGAATGGCGAGATTGAAGTAATCGGTGTGGATCGGATTGAAAAAGCAATAAAAGAATTGATTGGGTAGCCGGAGGCCTGATAATGTTATTACGCGGCAGCGTAATTCAAATTAGAACTTAGCCGCTCGACTGTGAACAGTGAACAGAATAACCTGATAACTAAATAACAAAAAAACCAATTAACAAATTAACAGCAGCACGGCAGCACGGCAGCACGTTGAACTTTGAAACTATGAAACTCGTACTTGCAACGCATAATAAATATAAAGCGAAGGAACTTCAAACATTCTTTACCGGACTTCCGTTCGAAGTGATGACACTTGAAGACATGCCGGACAGTATTGAACTGCGTGAAGACGGATACACTTTTAACGATAATGCACTTCAAAAAGCCCGCATTGTTCATCAGACAACGAATTTGACCGTGTTGGCGGACGATTCCGGACTTGAGGTGTTTTATCTCAACGGACGACCCGGCGTCTTTTCGGCCCGCTATTCAGGCGCCGGAGCGACAGACGAGTCCAATAATATTAAGCTTTTAGAAGAAATGCGCGGTGTTCCACCGCGAAGAAGGCGGGCACAATTTCGATCAGTGCTGGCTATTGTTTCCGACGGCATGGAAAAATTGACCGAGGGAATCTGTTCCGGTTTTCTCGGTGAACAACCGCGCGGAACAAACGGCTTTGGATACGATCCGCTCTTTATACCGGACGGTTTTTCCCGCACTTATGCGGAATTGACGGCTCAAGAGAAAAATAAAATAAGCCATCGATCCCGGTCGTTTGACGCGATGCGAAAGATGCTGGAACAGGGATTCTTGAACGGTTGAAAACCGTGCCGGTTGAAAACCTTACCGGCTGAAAAACCGCACTGGCTGAAAAACCGCACCGGCTGAGAACAGTATCGAAATCAATCCTTCAGTCGTTCGAGACGCGGACGAAAAGTCGGTTTTATGGAAATTCGTATCTCATTCTGAGACAAATTCGCGGCTTCTATACTCAAGCCTCGAGTTCTCGTCCATGTCTCTTGCTTAAGTTCATGAATCTTGTTATTATTTTGCATACGGTCTCGAAGGAACGGTCTCTCAAAGGTCATTGAACAAGGAAAAGTGCCGGTGGATAATAAACGAATAAAGAATCTGCTTTCAACCGAATTATTTCAAGGCCTTGCTGAAGAAGAGCTTGTCAGCCTTTTGACAACATTTGAGGAAGAGCAGTATTCCGCCGGGAAAATTATTTTTGATACAAACACATCAGGTGAGCGCGTTTATCTGATTACCGCCGGGGCAGTCCGGATTTCCCGCTTGACTAATTACGGCGATGAGACAACGCTCGATATTCTTCAATCCGGAGAATTATTCGGAGAACTGGCTTCGCTGGACGGAAAGAGCAGATCTGCAAGAGTAACGGCCATCGAAGACACGAGTCTTATTTCGTTTGACCACATTTCATTCGAAAATATTTTCCGCCGGAATCAGAGAATTGCATCGAATTTATTCAGGGAATTAAGCGCGCGAATTCGAAAGACAGACGATAATATCGTACTGCGGCTGGAAGAGCAGCGGATTGCCATTGAAAGCCGATATCAGAAACTTCAAAATTTGATTGACGCAAGCAAGAGTATCAACTCAACGCTCGATCTGGATAAACTCCTGGGTCTGATTCTTGATGCGGCGACGAAAAGTATTGGCGCTGACCGCGGAACGTTATATCTTGTCGATGATGTAAAAAAAGAGTTATGGTCAAAAATTTTGCAAGGCTCCAATATGATCGAAATCCGGCTGCCGGTCGGCAAAGGTCTTTCCGGGTTCGTAGCAGAAAAAGGAGAAACAATTCTCATCCCCGATACGTATGCCGATCCGAGGTTCAATCCGGAGATCGACAAGCAGTCCGGTTACCGGACGCGCAATATGCTTTGCATGCCGATGAAAAATAAAGATGGAAAACTTATCGGCGTTTTCCAGCTCCTGAATAAAAAGGAAGGGGCTTTTGATGCGGAGGATGTGAATTTTATAGACGCCTTTTCGGCTCATGCATCCGTAGCTATCGAGAATGNNCGAGAATGCGCGATTGGCGCAGGAAATGGTGCAAAATGAACGGCTCTCTGCTGTGGGCAGGATGGCGAGCGTGATCATTCACGATATCAAGAACCCAATGGGAACCTTGCGCGTGTATGCTCAGGTGATGAAGAAAAAATCGGGAAATGAAGAAGCGAACAAGCTTGCCGATGAAATGATCCGGCAGGTGGATCGCTTCGTCAATATGACCCAGGAAATTTTGGATTTTACACGCGGCGTGAGCGCATCAAATTTCCAGGACATGGAATTCAAAACGGTCATGGACGACGTGTTGAGTTTTATAGAAAAAGATCTCGAAAAGAACAATGTCAAGCTTGTGAAAAATCCGAATTTCGAAGGCATCGTAACGATGGATCAGGACAAGATCGTTCGCGTGTTCTATAATATCGCAAGTAATGCTCGCGATGCAATGCCGCAAGGGGGAATGCTTACTCTGACGACCGCCCTCGACGGCGATTATGTGCGCATCGATTTTAAGGATACCGGAACCGGTATGCCGGATGAAGTGAAGAAGAAAATCTTTGAGCCGTTTATGACCTACGGGAAAAAACACGGGACCGGACTCGGCATGGCCATTGTCAAGAAGGTAATCGACGATCATCACGGTACGATCGATATCGAAAGCGAAATGGGACATGGAACAACCATCACCATCAGGTTTCCTGTGAAAACCTTAAAAACTTAGTATCCGGCTTAACGCAAAAAAGCCTTCCAGCGTCATCTGCAGGAAGGCTTTAACTTTTTTAAACCCGCCGGTTCAGCGGGCAAATCCGAAACCGATTGAGAGTGCTGTCCATAATGCCAGGAGAATGAACGCCGAGGCAATACCGGATCCATACGATTTTTCGGAAAACTTACTGAGTCCGATTCCGATAACGGCAGTTTCCCAGATACTGAACACATTGAATGCAGAGAGAATTTTGTGCATTGTGTTTGTCGAATCGTAATTTCCAAGAACAGCAAGTGCAGCGCTTGGAGTTGCCGTCATCGTGCCTAATGCCAGCATCATAACGACCGTTATGACGCCGCCAAGGACGCCAATCCATGTCGATATGCCGTACAGCTCGAGATATTTCATATAACCGTACGAGGCTTTGAAGAGCGATTTATTGACCAGCCAAAGAACGAGCGCTGCTCCGAAATAGTATGCGGCGACGGCAATCATGCCGCCGATGATGCCGATTACGATAAGCAGTCCCCCCATTGAATCCATGGCCGATTCGGCTTGCTCCGCTTGCGTCTGAGTCATTTTGCCTTGCTCTACTTTCTGCTGGTAGATACGGCTTTGGGTCTCCTTGAATTCTGTTTTTAATGCATCGTTTGTGAAAAGAAATATTGTAGAACTGATGACGATCGCAGCCATCAGCAGCATGGGTACGAGCCACAACTTCGCTGATGGCTGCGTGTTTTTTATGGATTGAAAAGCTTCCGATGGCGAAGCGAATACATCGCTGATAGTTTTCCCAAGCGCAGGGGCTGGAGGTAATTGTAAAGGAGTTTGTTCCATGCGGACACCCTTTCTTCAATCAGGTTCGTAGAATAGAGATAAATTGTAATGGGATAATACTTAAAAAATATTAAATAGTAAATCGTTAAGAGTCATTGGTTTCGATATCTGCTGGATGTCCATTGTCCCTTGTTCGCCGTTTGGAGTTTTCTGATTCCATGTTTTCTTTACAGAAATCTGTTTTCCGGTGTGACCGGTTTCTGCGAGAGATTTATCCGGCTTTTTTGCATAATCCGCAACTCTTTAGCGCATGGAGAAAGGGATAATGTTCTATTTCATTATGTATTATCGATTCTTACATCAAATATTCTATACTCTTCCCGCGCCGCACGGTTTTTTTAAGAGGTAAACGCCTGAAACGAGATCGCCTTTACAGCCGATTGTGGCAATTTTCTCATGGACAAGCTATATTAGAACAGCGGTGAGAATCGAAAAGTTGCGATTGAAAAAAAATGACTGCGTGTATGAGAGAAGAATCGAAATTATTTTTGCCGGCTGCTGATACGGATGATTTTTGCGAAGTGAATCGAAGTGTATGACGCATGAAGCCTGGAAAAAGATGCCGTAATCCTGATGTTATCGCTTCGGATGGAACCGGGGCGATGAATTATCCGTTCTTAAGCTTAGAAGAGGAAATATGAAAGGCGCGTTGAATTTTTGCTGCGACTCCCTGGCAAAGCAGCCGGGGAAAAATGGTATAAATGAAAGGACATTGTATGAAAAAACATGAATTAAAAATCGACGGAATGAGCTGCGGTCATTGTGCAATGCACGTTAAAAAAGCATTAGAAGGCATCGATGGCTTAGAAGTTGAAACGGTCGAAATTGGATCTGCACGCGTATGGTACGATGAAGAGAAGATAGATAAAAAAGTCATCGAAGGAAAAATTGAAGAAGCCGGATATAAACTGGCCTCCGTTCAATGAAATCGAACGGAACACAGAATGAGTTGCTGACGCTTCCGGTTGAAGGAATGACCTGCGCAAGCTGCGTTGCGAGAGTTGAAAAAGCTTTGAAAAAAGTGGATGGCGTGGAAATTGCGAATGTCAACCTTGCAACTGAAGCCGTATCGCTTTCTTTTGATTCTTTAAAGACCGGATTGCCGGCGCTTGCAGCGGCGGTAGAAGAGGCGGGGTATACGCTGGTTGTACCGGAAGAGAGCACGGAATTCCGGTCTGATCCGGCCGAACCTCTCGGCGTATATTCCCGGCAGGAAAAATCGTATCGACAGCTCAAGAAAGAATTGGCCGCGAGTCTCTTGTTCGCCTTGCCTGTGATGCTTCTGAGCATGCTCAGCATGACGGATTGGTTCATGTCCGCCGTTCCGATGCAGATGGAAACGCTCAATAAAATTCTGTTTCTGCTGACTACGCCGGTCATGATCATCGCAGGCAGACGTTTTTTTAAGCCGGCATGGCAGCAGGCTCAACATTTTGCGGCAGACATGAATACGCTTATCTCTATGGGAACCGGAGCGGCTTATTTCTACAGCACTTTTGCCGTATTGTTCAGGGAATGGATCCATCTTCCAGTACGCAGCGTGTATTTCGATTCCGCTGCGATGATTATTGTCTTGATGATAATGGGAAAGATGCTGGAAGCGAGAGCAAAACAGAAATCTTCCGAAGCGATTAAAGGACTTTTAGCGGCGCAGCCGAAAATTGCGCACGTGATGCGAAATAATGCAGTGATCGATATCCCGATGAAGAATATAAGAATCGGGGACACGATTGTCGTCCGGCCGGGTGAACGGCTGCCGGCGGACGGTACGATAACACGCGGTCATTCGTCGTTGGATGAATCGATGATCAGCGGAGAAAGTATGCCGGTGGAAAAACAAGCGGGTGATCCGGTCATCGGCGGTACAATCAACGAGACGGGAAGTTTTGAATTCCGCGCCGACGCAGTCGGAGCGGGGACGGTCATAGCGCATATTGTAAAATCCGTTGAAGAAGCTCAAGGTTCCAAAGCCCCGATCCAGCATCTTGCCGACAAGATTGCTTCTGTCTTTGTTCCGATCGTCATGGTCATTGCGTTTTTAACTTTTGCCGGGTGGTTTTTTATCGGCGGATCCGGATTTACTCCGGCGATGATCAATGCCATTACCGTACTGGTGATTGCATGTCCGTGCGCACTGGGACTTGCAACGCCGACAGCAATTATGGTCGGAACCGGCAGGGGAGCTTCGCTCGGAATTTTAATTAAAAATGCCGAAAGCCTTGAGCGTGCGCAAAACCTTCAGGTTGTTGCATTCGATAAAACCGGAACCATCACGCGCGGAAAGCCTTCCGTAACCGAATTATTCACCGCAGCGGGAGCGGATCAGGGAAAAATGCTGACCTATGCCGCATCTTTGGAGCGGACATCTGAACATCCGCTTGCGCGGGCAATTACGGCGGCTGCTATGGATCGTTCTCTTTCATCTTTAGAAACGGATGCGTTTCAGTCCCGAACCGGATTCGGCGTTGTCGGAACGATTCATGGAGAACCTGTTGCAGTGGGGAATGAACAACTTATGATGCAGGAAGGAATCGATATCGGTTCTGCCGCTGAATTTATCCGGAAGATCGCTGGCGATGGAAAAACATCTGTCTTTGTTGCAGTAAATAAAAAATTATGCGGTGTAGCAGCCGTTGCGGACACGATTCTTCCGGAGTCGAAAGAAGCGGTTGCAAATCTAAAAAAAGCAGGCATTGAGACGGTCATGCTGACCGGCGACACGGCACAGACGGCTCAGGTTATTGCCGGTCAGGCAGGCATTGGACGCATTTTTTCCGGGCTTTTGCCTGAACAAAAAGCATTGAAGATCAAAGCTCTTCAAGCGGAAGGAAAAATTGTTGCCATGGTAGGGGACGGCATCAACGATGCACCTGCGCTGGCGCAGGCTGATGTGAGCATTGCAATGAGTTCCGGTACCGACATCGCTATGGAGACTGCTGATATTACCATCATGAAATCAGATCTTCGCGGCGTAGTCCGCGCTATTGTTTTATCCCGGCGGACTATGCGCACCATCAGGCAAAATTTATTTTGGGCATTTATTTATAATGCAATCGGAATTCCGCTTGCGGCTTTTGGTTTTCTCAATCCCATTTTTGCGGCAGCTGCGATGGCATTGAGCTCCGTCAGCGTTGTCTCTAACTCCCTTCGCTTAAGGACTATTCAGATATAAGCTCCAAAATACAACATTGCTTGTGTCTCCTGTCTTCTGTCTCCTGAATTCTTTATTCTCTTTTTATCTGTTGCATTTAATATCCCATACACTTATTTTTATTCTATTCTCCCAATTCCATAATTCTATAAACATAAAATTGTAACATCTCCAATGGCGCCGGGAGTGCTGTGGTAACGCGATTTTAGGTCTTTCGATTCGTTGAAACACGAAGAAAAAGGATTTTGATGTTTCATGTCGGAAGCTTACAAAAGGAATCCCGATAAAGTGCCGACATTTTCCGTGTTACAATATCGGAACTTATATACTTGTTCAGCGGTCGCTGCCGAAGGGACAAAATTATGATAAAAATACACCTTTTTTTGTTTTTTATTATCGGTGGACTTGAATTGGCTGCATCAGAGCCAAAGGAGATTAGGTCGGATTCTATATCGAATCAAGCGCAAGGCAATACGACTGCAAAAATTGATTCCGGCACGATTAATACAGGAGCGGACAGAGCAAATGTCACTCGAATTGATACCAGTCTTGGACAAAAAGCAGAGGAAGTCTCTGTTAAGGTCGATCCCAAGGAAGCAGGGGATGCAACAATTGTTGTCGTTCGCAAAAGTGTTTTTTATCTCATCCAGGATGGATCTGTTTGCTATAATCTGGAAGTTCCGGATACTTTAGGTGTGTGGAAAGCTCCGTTGAATATATCGCTCTTCGGCGGCGATTATGACTTGATTGCAAAGAAGGAAGGATTTAGGGAAGCGATAAAAGAAATTTCCTTGAGTCGAAATCGGGAGAAGAATTTTTCCATCGACTTAGTATCAATTCCCTTTTTACAGGAGAAGCGATTTCAATGGAGTACAATAAAATGGATCAGCGGAGCAGTTGCAGCTGCATCGAGCGCTCTTTCATATTATTTCAATAGTAGAATCAATGCTTATACAACGGAATATAGTAATGCGGTTTTACCGGATGTTATTCAAGATAAACGCAATAAAATAGATCGAAGCCAACGATATTTTAGCGTTTCTACCACGATCGCCTTTACAGCGTGGGGAGGTTTCGGCCTTTCCTGGATTATCGAGAAATTATATGAATAGGTTTTTAAAACAAGCCGTATTTCCCGGGATGTTGATACTGCTTTTCCTTTCTCTATCATGCGACAAAACGGTAGACCTGAACAACCCTTTTGATCCCATAGTTGCATTATATCCTCCTCAAAATTTTCACATGATTTCAGCAACAGAAACATCCATCATCTTGACGTGGGTAAGAAGTAATATGGAATTGAATGAGGAGCAAAAAAAAATGACTTCAATCGTTATAGAAAAAAGCACCGATGGAACGAACTACTTAGTCGTGGATTCACTCGATGTCTTTGCCTCATGCGACACAATAGTAAAAGTCTTTATCGCGGACCAAACATATTATTTTCGTGCATATACAAAGGTAGGTTTAAAAAAAAGCAGCGGTTCCGATATCGTTCAATATAAGATATCCCCTTATGCGCCTTCTCATTTCCAGGTGGTGACAGCCAATGACACTCTGCGGAAATTATCCTGGACAGACAACTCTTCATCGGAAATGGCTTTCCGTATTGAGCGAGAGTTCGGAACGGATGGAACGTATGATCTGCTTGCAGAAATTCCGGCCAATACTACGATCTTCAGAGATACGACGGTCATATTGACGGATGTTACATACTATTATCGTATCTGCGCAGAGTTCAGTGAAGGTCTTCAAAGTCCTTATGATTCCCTGGAAATTTGCATCTCCTTTCCGTCTCCGAGCATCGTCCTCAATGGCGGCACCGACCCGAAGTTCGTTTCACTTCAATGGTCGAGTAATTTTTTATATCCCGTTGGATCGGCTATAGAGAGAAGTGACGACAGCTTATTATTTTTCGCTATCGGTACTGCCGGTCCCGGCGTAAGTGCGTTTTCGGATTCTACGATCAATTACACCAGGACTTATTACTATAGAATTAGAAATTTTTCATCTCATAATATTTCTCCGTATTCCGAGGTTTTCAAGGCATATTATGACACTACTATAAACTATTGGTATTAGATCAAAGGCGTCATGACCGGTCATATTTCAATATTAAAAAAGAAATTGTTGAAGATAATTCTGATATCTTTCTTTTTTCTTCTCCTATGCATTGTTTACACCCGCCCGGTTTTTTCTCAATGGACGCACACGGAAACTCCTCCCGGTGGAATGGTCTCATCCATTGCTCTCCACGCATCCGGCGCTCTTATTGCGACCTCATCCATAGGCAATGTATATATGTCCGCTGATAAGGGCGATCATTGGACTTATCAAGGTGCCGCGCAAGCTTTTACCGATTTGATTGGTACCAAAAATGGAAATCTTATAGGTTTTTATCAATCATTGATATACCGTTCAACGGATGAAGGAAAATCGTGGACGGCATTAAGTGTAAGCGGATCTTTTATTCCCCGGAATGCGAATAAAGACGGAGTGCAAGATTCAGTGTTTATTTTATCGGATAGCGGAAATGTACTTTATTCAAAAGATAATGGCGATCACTGGATCGTATGGAATGCGGAAGATATCAGTCAACCGATAGTTTTCGTCGATCATAATGGGTATTTGTTCGGGGGGGGCTATAATAACATAAATGGCTTTTCCGGTGCAAATATTTTTCGTTCTACGGATAGGGGGATCACATTTACAGAAGACACTCTTCTTGCCTATGGCAGCCCGTGGTATATTATGGCATTTGCGGAAACTCCCGGTGGAGTATTATTGGCGAATGGTTGCGGCGGCACAATCCGTTCTACAGATTCCGGGTCATCATGGGAGATAATCGATTTCCTTGATGCAGGTTTTTATTTCAGCGGTGATTTTAATTCAAATCGTTTATGGGCACACAATCATTTTGGCTTGGCATCGAATGGTAATCTTCTTTTTGGACTGTTTGGTCCCAAATCGGGATGGGGTCACGGGACCGCTTATTACACGACAGATGAGGGATCCAGTTGGATAAATGCCGGAATAATGCCGAATATTTATAATTTTTCTGCTTCTGTAAATGATTACGTCTTTGCCGCCACAGACCAGGGAATATTCCGATCGAGTAATGACGGTCGATCATGGACTGAGACGGGTTTCGGTTTAGATCCATCTTCTATGACAGGCATGACTTCCAGCTATCACGGATTGGTCGTTGCTGCGGATGATAACAAAGATGTCTATGTATCTCAGGACTCTGGAGTAACATGGACAGCGTCGGGATTGAATGCTTCAGCGGCCGCTTCATTTGCCGACGGATCGATTATCATAGGTCTATCCAATGGAGGCTTCGCACTTTCGACAAATCANNCAAATCATGGAATGACATGGACACAAAAAGCTATCAACGGTACCTATCCCGTTCTCTGGGGAATCAAGATAAGAAATGATGGTTCCATGTTCTGCTATGATTCTCATGGAATTCTATATAGATCTTACGATCAGGGCAACTCGTGGTTTATCTGGTACACATTTTCAGGTGTCAGTGCAATTGCAGTCGGCCCATCGAAAGAGGTCTTTTTTTCCAGATACGGAAAAATATTCGGTTCGGCAGATGATGGTGCAACGTTCCAATCCGTTTCTGATCAATCGGGCGATGTTTTTACAGTGACACCATCGGGCATCGTTTTTTTCGGAACGACAACGTACGGAAGCTTGTATCGGTTGCAAGGAAGCAGTGCTCCGATTGATGTAAGTCCTTTATTTCCGATCTCTGCGCATATAAACGATCTTACATGCGATTCACTCGGTACTATTTATGTAGCGACCGATAAAGGTGTCTTGCGTTCAACAGACGATGGGAATTCATGGGGGTTAATGTCGGGAAATACCGATGCAATAAAGATTCTTTCTATTTCTCCAGATGGTAAATTATATGCAGGCGCAAATAACGTGCTTTACAGTATTGTCCTTTCATCGGCCAGAGTTAAATATTCCGGATATACCGCCATCATGAGCGCTACATCATCTATTATTGCCGGCGATACAATTTGTTATAGACTGTGGGATCAGGATCTTAATAAAGATCCTTTATCGGTTGAAAGCTATACATTCAAAGACACTTGCAATTCGGGAGAATGGGAAAATATTGTTTTTAAGGAAACCGGACCTAACACGAACATTTTTACTTCAAAAATTGCAACGAATTACGGTGCGACTGCCGGAACAATCAATGACGGAACATTCATGGTGAAACCGGGCGAAATAATTATACTCCGTTATATCGATACTCTTAATGCCTATGGCACATCGGATACCGTTTATGTGAATACAAAGATAACAGGAGGCAATAGGGCACTGCTCGCAGCTTTAGAATCCAATATAAATGCAGGCGATCTTGCCGTCTACTCTTTAGCGGATCCCGATCTCAATAAAGATTCATCGCGCATTGAAACCTATGTTTTAAAAGACAGCGACGTCGTAAGCGGGGAAGCAGAAAATGTTACATTCAAAGAAACGGGAACGAATACGGGAATATTTTACGGCACGATAGCGACAGTTTGGGGGCAGCATTCAAGCGCCGGTTATAAGGGATGCTTCAGCGTGCAAGGGGGCGATACACTTGTTCTCAGCTATTGCGACACTCTCTCGAATATCGGGTACGACCAAATGCTTTTCGCCAGGATTATAATCCGCGGATCGAATGCATCGCTTGCCGCGTCAGACGCCGGCATATATCCGGGAGAGTCCGTCCATTACACTTTAACAGATCGAGATCTGAACAAGGATACATCCCGTATAGAAACATACGTTCTCAGGGATAGTAATTCTACGAGCGGTGAGGTTAAAAATGTAATTTTTAACGAAACGGGAAAGAATACCGGTGTTTTTATGGGCTTTATTGCAACGGCTGCTGGAACTTCATCTGAAAATGGATATGAAGATCATATTCATGTGAAAGTTGGTGATACGCTGGTCCTTAAGTATTGCGACAGCCTGCGGTCCGATAATGGGAGTGCAACAATCGATACAAAAGTTATAATGATTGCTCCCGGAGTATGTTCGTTGGATCAAAACTATCCTAATCCGTTTAATCCAAAGACAATAATCAGGTTTCAAATTGGGAGCGAGGAATTCGTGAAACTAACGATCTATGATATAAGGGGCAGGGAAATAGGAAAGCTTGCTAACGAGAAGATGGAGCCGGGAGTTTATGAACGGACCTTTGACGGCAGCCATTTTGCATCTGCTGTGTATTTTTATAGATTGCAGGCAGGCAGGTTTATTTCAACGAAAAAATTTTTATTGTTGAAATGACCGCCAACTCTTGAAAATACAAAGAACGATAATAGCTGCATACGATTCTCTTGATAATCTCGCAAATGACAACTGTTTAAAATTTATCCGATAAGGAGATCCACATGCAATCAAAACCTCTGAGATATCTCTTTTTCAGCATAGTTTTCATGGCGATAGGTACTCTTTCCACTTTAGCGCAGGAACCTCCCGTTACATGGGGTGAAATACCAAAGTCCGATCTGGAAATGAAATCGTTCCCGCAGGATACGAATGCATCGGTGGTCATTCTCTGCGACTATGGAATCTCCCGGTTTAATAATGAATTGGAGGTAGCTTTTACTAGACACTTGCGAGTTAAAATACTCACTGCGAAGGGATATTCATGGGCATCGAAGGAGCTGATATACCGCTCGGAAAACTATATTGAGCGAGTAAAAAACATAGAAGGCGCTACCTATATGTTAAAAGCCGACGGAACCGTCAACAAAACAGAACTGCGCGAAGACGATATTTTCACTGAAAAAATAGATAACAGATACTCGCGCGTCAAGTTTACACTGCCGGCATTAACCCCCGGATGTGTTATTGAATTAAAATATACAATTTTTTGCGTGTATATAGACAATGTAAAGGATTGGGTATTCCAATACGACGAACCGGTCCGATGGAGTGAATATGTTTTCCGTTTCCCCAAGTGTTTCAGCTATGCGGCTTTGCACCAGGGATCTTTTCCATACATTATTCACGAGATGATCGATACGCAGCAAGTATTTGGAGGTTTAACACTCACCGTGTTATTCCGTAACAGTACCGTTCCTTGCACACAGATGCGCTTTGCAGCAGCGAATGTTCCAGCGCTGCGAGATGAACCGTTTTTTACGACTCGAAGCGATTATCTTAAAAAAGTTTCGTTTCAGCTTTCCGGCCACCCGGATCTCTTAGGTTCCTCGAAAAAGTATGTTGCTTCATGGACAGATTTGATAGATGATTATCTTGAGTGGTTTGATGAAAACATCGAGGTTACTCGTCAAATACGGAGATGCTCGGATGATATAACGGCGGGGTTTGCGAAACCTCAAGAGAAGTTAAGGGCGATATATGATTGGGTAAAAAAATCCGTTGTCTGTTCGCTCTGGAGTACTAGAAATGCCAAGCAATCCGTTGATGAATTACTCGAATCCAGGAGGGGAACCAGTACAGAGATTAATTTCCTTCTGTTATCGCTTTTACAAAGAGCCGGTATCTCTTGTGATCCGGTACTTGCAGGAACCCGGGAAAACGGAACGGTCAAGACTGCATATCCAATGGAATCGCAATTCGACTATATCCTGACGTGCGCCCGGATAGATTCCCTGCGCTACTATTTAGATGCTACGGATCCTTTGCGCCCGTTAGGCCTGCTTCCTGAAAATCTGATCAACACGCGTGGTCTTGTTATGAAGAGGGATACGGTCGGATGGGTGACACTTTTTTCTCCGAAAGGTGCCGCGACATTATCGTATGCCCAGCTTCAACTCGGCAACGATGGTTCTCTTCAGGGCACCTTAGAAGATTCATATCAGGATTATGACGAGCTTACAGTCCGGAAAGATATGAAAGATAAGAAAGATGTGGAAATCGTGCAGAATCAATTTGGCACTGAAGCATTGGGTATATCGATCGATTCCGTTCGTATCGAAGGCAAAGACAGCCTTGCAGTTCCTCTTAAGCTCAAAGCATGGATTTCTTCTCCCGATTATGCACAGCAGAATGGCGATTTAATCTATTTTAATCCATCCGTTTTTCACAGGACTGCAGACAATCCGTTTCAATTGCCTACACGCGAGTTTCCAATTGATTATATATATAAACGGAAGAATATTGTCATTATAAATATTGCATTGCCTGATAGTTTTGAAGTCAAAACGCCGCTCATTGACCGTACATTAATTGTGGGACAAAACCTCGTTGTTTTTACTAGAAAAGTTGCGATCCAGGACAATTCTATTCAAATTCAATATAAATTTGAAGTACGCAGCACAGAGATACAGCCGGAATATTACGAGCGGCTGCGAGACCTCTATGCACAGATGGTTACAATCAAGTCCGAGTCGTTAGTACTCGCCCATAAGAGACCGGTCATGAAGCCGGCGATTGAAAGTGCCAAACCAATCAAGCCTCTTCCATCTAAAGGAACAAAATGAAACGATTTCATCGTCTGTTCTTTTGTATTGCTGCCGTATTGTGGTTTCCTGTATGGATGTCCGATGCTTTTGCCGGCGATAGAAAAGAATATGCCGTTAAAAATATTCCGGCGGCACTTTTAGTAGATGCCGATGCAGTCGTACGAACAGCCGTTACTCATTTTGAAATTAAAAAGGTGTTGAGGTCTTTTCTTAAAATAAAACGCGCCGTAACAATCTTTAAAAGTGACAAGCGCGATTATGGATGTCTTTATATTCCCTATGATAAATTCACGAATATCAACAATTTGGACGGCGCTCTCTTTGACGTGGATGGAGAAAAAATCAGGGGACTTGAAAGTACAGATATAAAAGATATCAGTAGTTTTGACGGATCTGCTCTTATTTCGGATGAAAGAATGAAAATTGTGGAATTATATAATGATCGGTATCCATACACCGTAGAATTTACTTATGAAATCGAATACGAACAAAATCTGAATTGGCCCGATTGGTCGTCTCAAGAAACTTTAGATGCCGTTGAACAAAGCCGCTTTGAGGTCGTTCTGCCGGGAGAGGANNCTTCGAGGTAGCTCTACCGGCAGGGGACACTCTTCAGCACTGGTGCAGCAGCGATACAGTAAAGCCCGTTCTTTCTTATTATGGTTCTCTTGACGGTGATAAGAAAAAATTTGTTTGGGAAGCCAGAAACCTTCCAAAACTTTTAAAAGATGTCGTAGGAGACGATAACGAGGATTTCTCGACGGTAGTCCACATTGCTCCAACTCTTTTTGAAATTGACCATTACGCCGGCGATATGAGAACATGGCGTGATTTCGGCAAGTGGGACTACAGCCTTTTGAAAGACCGGGACATTTTGCCTGAAAGTGTGCAAAAAGAAATCCGATCCCTCATTCAACCGTCCGATTCCATTCGTACAAAGATTTCAAAACTATATCGATATATGCAGGACCATACACGGTACATCAGCATTCAATTAGGTATCGGAGGATGGCAGCCTTTTGATGCCGCATTTGTCCAAGAGCATGGCTATGGAGATTGCAAAGCTCTATCGAATTATATGGTAGCGCTTTTAAAAACGGCAGGGATTACGGCATACTCGGTCCTGATCCGCCCCGGCGATTACCGATATACTTTCAATGAATCATTTCCAAGCAATCAATTTACTCATGTCATCGTATGTGTGCCTTTTCAAAAAGATACTGTCTGGCTTGAATGCACAGATTCATCCATTCCGGCCGGTCATCTCGGCTTTTTCACTGAGAACAGGGGTGCCTTACTCATATCGCCTGAAGGCGGATTTGTAGTGCACACACCTCGTTCAACACCGGAACAGAATTCCCAGATCAGCCAAGCTACAGTTGTGCTCACATCGGCCGGCAATGCCGGCGTAAGTTGTACTACGCAACGCACCGGCGATCAGGCGGATTATATTCGTTTTGCTATGGATAAAGTTTCTCCAAGAGACCGGGAACGCTGGATATTAAAAACCTTGGATATACCTACTGCAAATTTAAATAAATATTCGATTGACGGCCTTGAAACTCATAGTCCTGAAATTTTACTCAATCTCGAGCTCGACTTGCCTCGATTTGCATCTTTTTCCGGTGATAGGATCTTTTTTAAAACAAATCTTTTGAACCGTTATACGTCTATCCCGCATAAGATTGAACGGCGTTTATCTCCCCTCCGATATAAGTATCCCTATCTGGACAGGGATAGCATTGTCTACAAACTTCCTCATGGCTACGTTATAGAGACGCTTCCGCCGGAAGTCCGGCTCACAACATCCTTTAGTTCTTTCATTGCAAAAACCGTCTTGCTCGGAGATTCCATCGTCGTCTATACTCGCAGCCTTCAGATACAGGAATACGTCATACCGGCCGATCATTATGCGGAATATCGCAAATTTTGGTCCGATGTGGTCAGTGCCGATCGAGCCCAGGTTGTTCTTGTAAGAAAGCCATGGTAATCGGACTCCGGTAATCATCGATAGAAATACTCGCTCTGATGATCGAGTGATTGTTTATGAAAATCTCAATAGGAAGTTGCAGCGGGGGAATACAGGACGTAAAATAAACCGTTCTGCAGACATGGTCGGGGAATACATAAAGAGAAATAAAAGGCCGGCAGCGCCTTTGTTCTTTTCACATCTCCGGCAGGGCATGGCAGCGCTGATTGATAAACTGCGTTTGATATTCGATTAAACACCCGCCTTGAAAAATACCATAAAATATAAAAATTATTTTTTCTTAAAAGATTTGACTATTCTTTAAAAATTCGGGTTATTTTACCGGATATTCAGACAGGCATACTCCAGAAAAGGATAACATGAAAAACTCAACTCTCTCTCAAAATATAATCTGCTTCCTTCCATCATGGAAAATCACCACTTTGACGATCGCAGCCGTCATATTGATTATCAGTTCCTCTGCTCGCGCACAGGAATACACACGCGGGGTGGGCATCTACCCCGGTGATAGAATGGAAGATTTTTCGCCATCCATGAAAATCGACTCAACGAATTATCGCAACCTCGCATTGCATCGGCCTGCTTATCAATCGAGTTGTTACAATTATAATCTTACCGCCCAGCTTATTACGGACGGAATAAAAGAATCACAGCTTCCTGGCTGGATCGTGACAACGACGAGTACGGACGGCATTGTGAAGAGGAATGAACGG
>PMML01000056.1 GCA_003162695.1 Ignavibacteriota bacterium
TAACCAACAACGACACAAAGAAAAGAGAACTGAGCCTGTTTACGTATGTCGAATACGCAAACAACTGGCACATTACTCAGGACATGATAAATCTTCAGTATACACAGTTTATTATGAAGATGGATGTTGTCGATTCGATCATCGATCACGGAACGAACGTTCTCATGCCCTCCCGTCCTGAACATTTCGAAGACGGCGGACAGGGGCGGCATACGTTCCTGGCAATCACTGGAGCGGAAGTAAAAGGATTCGATACGGACCGCGAAATTTTTCTCGGCCCCTACCGCACGTATGCAAACCCGATTGTCGTGGAAGAAGGAAAATGTAAGAACTCGCTGGCCACAGGCGACAACGGCTGCGGAACACTTCAGGTGGATATCGATCTGCAGCCCGGAGAATCGAAGGAATTGATCGTACTGATGGGAATCGGCGCAGCCGGCGTCGAGGGAAAACAGGCGGTTCAAGAAACGGGAAATCCGGAAAAAGTCCGGGAGGAATTCCAGAAGCTGAAGCAATACTGGCATTCCCGCATCGCCGGAATGTCCACTGCAACACCGGATGCAGAGTTCAACAGCATGTTCAATATGTGGAATCCGTATAACAACCTCATCACGTATGCATGGTCGCGCGCTGCAAGTCTTGTCTATACCGGCGAACGGGACGGACTCGGGTACCGCGATACGGTTCAGGATATGCTCGGCATTCTTCATTCCATTCCGGACGAGGTAAAACACCGTCTCGAGCTTATGATAACTGGACAGGTATCGACCGGAGGCGCAATGCCGGTTGTCAAACCGTTTGCTCACAGGCCCGGCAGGGAAAAACCGCCGAAAGAACGCGAGTATCGCTCCGACGATTGCATGTGGCTCTTTAATACCATTCCGGCCTACGTCAAAGAGACCGGCGATATTTCTTTTTATGAAAAAGTTTTACCATACGCCGATAAAGGAAAGGATACGGTTCTGGGCCACCTGCGCCGCGCCATCGGTTTCAATCTCGAGCGTTCCGGCTCGCACGGACTTCCATGCGGCTTGCTTGCAGATTGGAACGACTGTCTGGAATTGGGACAGGACGGCGAAACGACATTCGTTGCTTTCCAGCTGCGCTACGCTCTAAAGACGTACATCGAAATCAGCAAGCTGCTCAAAAAGCCGAAAGAAACTCAATGGGCGGCGAAACATTTGAAGACGCTCGATGCAAATCTCCGCAAGCATGCATGGGATGGGAAATGGTTCCTGCGCGCATACAGAGCCGACGGATTAAAATTCGGATCGAAAGAAAACGATGAGGGTTCTATATTCTTTGAACCGCAGCCGTGGTCGATCTACAGCGGACATTGCACAAAGGAACAAGGCGAACGGCTCATGGATACGGTCAGCGATCTTCTTTCCACCGATTACGGATGGATGATCTGTGCACCGCCGATCGAGAAGACCGATCCTCGAGTCATTAAGGCCCGGTTATTCAATAAAGGGATGAAAGAAAATGCCTCGGTATTTTGTCATACACAGGGATGGGGCATTATTGCGGAAGCTATACTCGGCAGAGGCAATCGGGCATACGAGTATTATCGAAAGTTCATGCCCGCAGCATATAACACGCTCGCAGATGTGCGTCAGATTGAGCCGTATGTGTACTGTCAATTCACAAACAGCAAATACAGCCCGCGGTACGGGGCATCGCGTCTGCCCTGGCTCAGCGGCAGTGCATCGTGGGCATATTATACGGCTGCGCAGTATATTCTCGGCATTCAGCCGGACTACACGGGTCTGAGAATAGATCCATGCATTCCCTCCGACTGGAAAGAGATTTCCATTTCGCGAAAATTCAGAGGAAAAAATTTTCAAATCGTCATACGCAATCCGAACTGCGTCCAAAAAGGCGTCAGGCAGATTACCGTGAACGGAAAAGAAATCCAGGGGAATCTCATCCCGTTCAAAATCATGCAGGATGACAATACGGTCGTCGTTGAAATGGGTTGACACTTCAGGATCTTTTTTAGCCCTGTATACCACCTTGCGAAGGTGGGGACCTTCGCAAGGTGGTATGATGTTGAGCACGTACGATTTATTGTTTTATTAATCGCAGCATGAATATTTCATGCGCACCGAGTTCCGCACTTACATTCTTTTTCGTGGTTCCGATATTTTTCTTTGTCCAGAGATTCCGAACGGTATATTTCGTTTCATTCGTGTTCAGTGTTCTCTTGGAAAAATCATCGGTGACGATATTTTTCGACCAATCGAAATCGACGGATCGTTTTTGTGTAGAACGGTTGAGGAACGCAACAGCCCAGTCCCCTTTCACTAACGGCTTGACCCATACTTCCACGCTGTCTTTTGAATCGAATCTATAGCCCTGTACGCCGAGGGAATCCTGATCGATGCCGATCACTTCGGTATTGGTCAAAATTTCTTTCGTTTCCGGATTCATTGCACGCAGATCGTTTCCGGAAATCAGCGGAGCCGCCAGCATGCACCACAGCGAAAAATGCGACCGGTCTTCATTGAAGCTCATGCCGTTGCCGACTTCCAGCATATCCGGATCGTTCCAATGTCCCGGACCGGCATAAATACGAAGATCGGGATGCTTTTCCACGATCTTCATCACGCCCCACGACGACCATGTACCGTGAGTCGCCTCGCAATCGAAGCAGGCTGAAATATCGCCGGTTGTACGCCAGAGATGACCGACCGCAGGCGCCCATTTCCACGGCTCGTTATTTCCCCATTCACACAAGCTGAATACAACCGGCCGTCCGGCGGCATGCAGCGCATCGCGCATGGTGGTATAAGAACCGGCCGCACTCAGCCCGTCGGTATTGCACCAATCGTATTTTAGATAATCCACACCCCACTGTGCGTATGTTATGGCATCCTGATATTCATGCCCGCGTCCGCCCGGGTACCCGGCGCACGTCTGAGCTCCGGCGCAGGAATAAATACCGAATTTCAATCCTTTTGAATGGATATAATCCGCAAGCGCTTTCATTCCGGAAGGAAATTTTTTCGGATCGGGATGAATAAAGCCGAGGCTGTCGCGCTGGCCATGCCAGCAGTCATCGATGACAATATATTGATAACCGGCATCCTTCATTCCGTTCACGGCCATTGCATCGGCAGTCTCGCGAAGCAAAGCTTCGTTCACATCGCAGGCGAATTTATTCCAGCTGTTCCATCCCATAGGAGGAGTGAGCGCCAATCCGTCGAATTTTTGTGCATGCAGAATCGGACAAGAAAAGATGATGGCAAAAAGAGTTAAAAATAATTTCTTCATAAAACAACCTCCGTTTTATTTTAATGCGAAAACTTGTCGATTATAATCCGCTCATTATGATTGCATCGGCTGCTCTGAATTCCGGAACAGAGCAGGATTTCAGCATGCCTTCAGGTAAGAGCTATGCCGGCCGATGAATAAGTGAAAATGTACGATAAAAAAACGAAGAAAACCTATGTTCATTTTTACGGCTACGCCGCGCCCCCCTCACATTGACCTTATAGACATTGGCTTCTTATGATTCCTCGTTTCAGTCAGAGCTTTGAATCTCCTTATTTACCCGCCATGATTCATCTTATGGCGGGCTGTCAGCATAAGCCGCCGTATAAGCGGCCGGCGACTTATTTTTTTATTAATACTCTTACAATCAAGATAGCTTGCGCAATTGAAACCAACAAGATTATTCCTAAAAGGAGCTCTGAACCAAGAAGCGTAAACTCCGAATGACCCATAAAAATAAAAAATGTATGGATGGTAAAAGAAAATACTCCGGCTGCTGCCAACAACAACGAGAACCAATATCCGGATTGTTTTAAATTCAATAACTGAGAATATCCAAAGATTGCAGCAATAAACAACGCGAAGTTCACCAACAGGAAAAACTGGATA
Organism: Ignavibacteriota bacterium; assembly: GCA_003162695.1. GTDB lineage: Bacteria > Bacteroidota > Ignavibacteria > UBA10030 > UBA10030 > Fen-1254. The sequence goes on from PMML01000056.1 coordinate 3,886, forward strand.
CCGCCGGGAATACCGAAAAGATTCCATTCCCGCCAATACGCTGAGTCAATTTCGTGCGTGAAGAGCAAACCAAAATTTAAGGCATAAAGTATCTCGTANNATTTGCTGCAGTAACCGGAGGCCTGATAATGTAACTGGAATTTATATATATCCAATGGATAAAGCGGTACATTTTGTTCCACAATAAAAAACCATCCGCTAAATATGAGCGAACCCGATGAGAGAAACTCCCTTACCCATCTCGCCCGGCTCAAATGTGTTTCTTTTTCATATTAAAATCAAACACTTACAGCATGCTTTCACAACGTATTGATCACCATTTACCATTTTAATTCGCCGGCCTCAAATGAATATGCTGCGTGCCCGGAACAACTCCCTTGCTCAGCAATAATTTCTGCCCTTCGGCGCCTGCGACATACGTTACGAATCCCGCCGCAATATTCGAATACGGAGTCCGGCAATACGCATAGATTGTTCGCCAGAATGGATAATACTTCTGATAAATATATGCGGGATGCGGTGAGAAGAATTTTCCGACAGCTTCCGGAGCCGTTGTATAAGCGGTATCGCTTTCAACTCCCGACGATGAAATATCGATTGCTTTGACCAAGGCTTTCGTAGAATCAAGCCATGCAGTTGAAACAAATCCGATTGCGGAGCGATTTTTTATAACCGCATCGATCGTTTCCAGTTCGGAATTGATCCGTTTTAAAGCCGGTGAGAACTGTTGAAGTCCAAGACGGGCCTTGAGGTAAAGAACAGCATCCGCAGAATCTTGAAGCGCAGGCGTTAAAACACCGCTCATTCCTTTTGCGCGTGAAAGCTGATTCCATTTCGCAATCCTGCCCGCTAATATGCCTGCAATTTCCTGTGTCGTCATTTCTATAACCGGATTGTTTTTATTTACTACGACCGCTATGCCGTCGAAGGCAATGAGAATTTCTTCAAAATCGGGAGATACTTTTGTTGCTGCTTCTTTTTCCGCATCGGTCAGCCGCCGTGTTGAAAAAGCCAGACATAAAGTATCCTTCATAAACCGTCTCAGCGCTTCTTCAACCGGAACACTTTCCCCCATAACGTTTGCACCGAATTCCTTGTATTGACCCATGAACGCACCGACTTCCGCATTCATCGCCGGTGCAAGTGATTCCGGAAATAAAAGATGAATCGTTCCTTTTGTATTTGTTTCTTGCGGTTCTTTTTGACAACCGGAAATGACCGAGAAAATTGCAAGACACGATAAAATTATTTTCTTTTTCATAAAGATAATCCCTTTAATAATTGCATATGTCCGGGTTTCTCGCACTTATATATTGCAGCCGGCATCGGCCTGTCCGCCTTGCTGTAACGCCGGCTGGTATGGCAGTCATAAAGGCGGGTGAAGTCGGAACGCGCCGCGCTCATCTCCCGCGGTTACAGCGGACTCAGGCCTTTTTTAACGACATGCACACGCTGCAGAAGCAGAATACCTGCCAGTAAAAAAACGCCGACGGAGAGGATAGCAACCCGCTGGTTGACAAAGGAAGAAATCAAACCGAAAACAAACGGTCCGACGATAGCGGAGGCTCTTCCAAAGAACGAATAAAATCCGAAAAATTCCGTTTTCTTCTCCGGAGGAGTCAGTTCCGTCATAAGACTCCGGCTTGTGGATTGGGAAGAGCCGAGTGCGAGGCCTGCGATAATTCCAACTCCATAGAAAAGAAATTTTGCATAAATAAAATATGCAGAAACGACCACAGCCATCCATATAAAGAGGGTCACGGTGAGCGTTCGCTTATGGCCGATATGATCCGAGAGAATTCCAAAAAATGCGGCGCCGATCATTGCCGATGTTTGAATCATGGCAAAAAAGATGACGATTTCCGCGATAGTAAAATGAAGCGTTGTGCGCGCAAAAAGCGAAGAAAAAATAATAATCGTATTAACTGCATCGATGTACACGAAATACGCCAGAAGGAATTTTCCCGTGTTGCGGTATTTCGGAAATTCCCGGAACGTGTCCTTCAACCGCTGAAAGCCGATGCGGAAAAAATTGAAATGGAGACCGATCGTTTTCTGCCGGTCGGGAAGAAAAAGAAAGAGCGGCAGCGCAAAGAATCCGAACATTCCCGCCGAGACTAAAAAGCTCAGCTGCACATTGTGCAAATTCGACTGGCCGAATCCGCCGGCATACAGCGGATACGTTATCACAAGCGTTGTCAGCGATCCGACATAGCCCATTGCAAAACCATAGCCGGATACGCGACCATACGTGCGTTCCGTCGCTATCTCCGGAAGAAAAGCATCATAAAAAACCAGACCGGCTTCGTAGCCGATATTTGCAAGAACCAGCAGGAAAATCCCCGAAAAAATGGAACCCGGACCGACAAAATACAGGAGGGCTGTTGCAAAAACACAGAGAAAGGTAAAGAAAAAGAGAAACCGCTTTTTTCCGGCTCCGTAATCGGCCGCTGCGCCGAGTACCGGTGAAAGAACAGCAACGATGCACATAGATATGCTAAAGGCGCTTCCCCAGAGCAAATCGCCCTGCGGACTGCCCTGGGCGACAACCTCTTTAAAATACAGCGGATAACCGACAGTAAGAATGATAACAAAAAATGCGGTGTCGGCAAAATCGAAAAGTGTCCATGAAAAAATTCTTGCCCGGGAGAGGAAGGATTCGCGCTGCATCATTTTGGGAATTTCTTCACGGCGGCTGTGTCCAGTAAACCGCGGCCCGACTTCGATAATTTTCCTTCTTTCTTTAAATCTGCTAAAATGGAATCGAGAACTCCGTTGACGAATTTATCGCTTTTCTCAGTGCTGTAATCCCGTGCAATTTCAATAGCCTCATTGATGGAAACTTTCGGAGGTATATCGTCAAAATACAGCAGTTCACAAATGCTCATGCGTAAAATAATACGGTCAATAATGGCAAGGCGGCCGAATTCCCAATGCTCGACCCGCTTCCGGATAAGACTGTCTAAATCTTTCGTTTTTTCCACAACTTTTCGTATAAGGCTGCATGCGAATGCAAAGGCTTCTTTATGATTCTTTAAATCGATCAGGATATGATCGATGATCATCTCAATGGGTTCCTTCGATAACTCATGGGCATAGAGCGCTTGAAGAACCCGTTCGCGAACAACCCTTCGTTTTAATTCCATATCGTCTTTATTCAACTCCCAAAATGCACTCTAAACTTAGGGAAAAAATCCCGCCGAGGCAAATCAGGAAAAATCACTTTACAGAAACATTCGTTTCTTCTTATTATTATGCCAAACGATGACCATCGACGTCCTCTCTATGGTCAGCATTATAGCGATTTTTCAGTCTTTTCTGATGGCGGCATTCTTTGCTCTGAATAAAAAAAAATCGCGAATCAACAATATTATGCTCATCTCTTTACTCCTTGTATTTGCCGTGATAGTGGCCGGCACACTGATCACAAGCAATCGTCTTTTCTATGCAACAACCGCGCAGCAGCAAAAAATCATTTTCGTCTTCGGGCAATCCGCCTTTTTAGTCGGACATCTATTGTTTTTTTACATCAAGACTCTTCTTTTTCCAATTTTTCATTTCAGAAGAATGGACTGGATTCATTTTGCTCCCTTTGTCTTAGCCGTATGCGCAGCAATTTCATAGAGCGCACGATGGAACCTTTTACACTATGGATGTATCCCGGAAGAATTTATATGAGCGGCGCTATTGTGCCGCAAACAATCCTCTACTTAACGGCTTCGAGTAAGAACCTGCAATCATTCGGCCTTACATAGAGAACCTTCCGTTCTTATATCGACAACTCCCGTCTTGCATAGGTGCGTTTTTTCATCGGCGGTTATATCCTTCTCTGGCTTGTGCAGATGCAGTTATTCATTGCTTGGGACATATTGCGGCATCCAGTCTGGTGTCCCTATGCCTGCAGTCTCTATTCCGTCATCGCATTTCTTTTCTTTACTGGAATAGTTATATTCGCCTTGAAAAAACCGGAAACTTTTTCTTTGTCGCCAAAATACCGATCGTCAACCCTGCAGGAATCGGAAAAGAAAAATTATCATAAGAAACTTCTTGCCCTGATGCAGAACGATCAGATCTATCTCAACCCGTCTCTTTTACTGCCGGAGCTTTCACAAGAGCCGGACATCGCACCGTGTTATTTATCGCAGGTAATGAACGAGTCGTTCCACCAGGACTTTAATGGTTTTGTCAATAAATACCGCATTGAAAAAAGCAAATTATTTGCTTTGGCGTCTTCTATAATGCAGCTTGCTTTTGTAGCTTCTTCTTCGGAATTTACTAAAGAGCGGCCGCATAAAGTTCTTTGAGGAACGATTGATGCGGTTCTCTCTGCAAAGTATCGATGATAAAAATTATACAGGTCACGCGGGAAAGCAGCTGTGCCCGGCACACGAAAGAAGAAAATGAGCGGTTTATGATTCATGGAGTTATATTCGACCTCGATGGCGTTCTTGTTTCTACGGATGAATACCATTATAAATCATGGCAGCGGCTTTGCGATGAAAAAGGCTTTGGCTTTTTTAATAGAGAATTCAATCATAAATTCCGCGGCGTAGCACGAATGGAATGTATAGAAATCATAACAAAAGCATCCNNATGCGGAGAAGCTTGAAATAGCAGATCGCAAAAATCGCTATTTTGTGGAATCTTTAGAAAATGTTGCCGAAGATGCTCTTCTCCCCGGCTCGACGAAGATCCTCGAGGAACTAAAAAAGCGAAATATTAAAATTGCCGTCGCTTCCAACAGCAAAAACGCAAAACCTATCATCGAAAAAGTGCACATCGGCAAATACTTCGATACGATCGTAGACGGCTATGATATTAAGAATAATAAACCGCACCCTGAACCGTTTCTCCTTGCTGCACAACGGCTTGGACTCGATCCAAAATATTGTCTGGTCGTAGAAGATGCAATTGCCGGCATCGAGGCCGCCAATGCGGCGGGTATGCCGTCTCTGGGAATCGGTGAAAAAGAATACTTGCCAAATGCTGTTGTTATTATAAAGGATCTTAGCAAAATAACGGCCGATGAATTACTGCAGCTGTCGTAAGGATTTTCCTGTCCGGGACGGCCTCCTGCCTTAGCATGAATTATCCGATATTCCCTCGACGGCGGAAGTAAAGTAAATACGACATTTCTAAAATTATTAATTCTTGATACCGCAAATAATTGTTTTTGCAGGTATTTCGCAAAATTACCGAATTTCCTGCTTCTTTCTTACAAGACTTCTTCTTATACTTAACGATGTATGTTCAACAATAAGTTAAAAAGGCGATGAAAACAAATACCGTACAACGCATCATTGGAGCATTCGTTCTCCTCATCTCTTCAATTCAGATGATTATAACTACACAGGTTTCCGTTTCCTTTTGGGATCCGGGTGAACTGTCGGCAGCAGCTTACCGCATGCAAGTACCGCATCCGCCCGGAGGGCCGCTCTTTTCTCTTGTCGGGCGTATTTTCTACATGCTTCCAATTCCCGGAAGTTTAGGCTTCCGCATGAATCTTGTGTCGGCTCTTGCGAGCGCATTCACAGTGCTTTTTCTCTATCTGATCATCATCAAAGTTATCGAAGCATATAAGGGAAAACCGGAGCATGTATCTTTTGATGCTCTTGCGACCTGTATTATCGCAGCGATCGGAGCATTGACACTTTCTTTTAGCGATACATTCTGGTTCAATGCCGCCGAAGCAAACTATTTTGCTTCGAGCACATTCCTTTATTCTTCGATGCTCTTATTGATGCTTATCTGGAATGAACATGCGGACGAACCGGGCAGTGAACGATATCTCCTTCTTATCGCATACATTGCAGGCTTATCCGGCGGCCTGCACCTTATGAGCGTCCTCACTATCGTCATTGTGGGTGTCTGGGTCGTTTTGCGTAAATATACTGAAAACGATCAGGAATGTTTACAATCGCTTTATGTTCTCATCGGTCACGTTCTCTTTCTCTTTATTATAGCAGCAATTCTATGGAGCGGGCAAACAGACAACACCCCTCCTGCTGCAGCGGCATTACAGGCGTTTGAGACCAAATTCAAGATCGCTATGATTATCGGCACGCTCATCGTGCTGGGATTATTCCGCAAAAAGATTTTTGTCAAGAGTTCATATTACCTTGGAGTTCTCGTCGGCGGCATTGCACTTGCCGTCGTCTTCCCCGGCATTATCCGCTATCTGCCTACGACCTTGCTTGAAATTGCCGGAGACAATCTTCAAACCGGCATGTTCATACTCATCGGCCTCTTTGCCGCTGCAGGCTTTGGCGTGTACTGGGCGCTGAAAAGGAGAAAACAGCTCCTTGCACTTTCTCTTGCTGCCGTAATTCTGGCGGTGCTCGGAGTAACAACCTACACGATGATCGTCATCCGTGCAAATGCGAACTTACCGATGAATGAGAATCATCCGAAGTCTTTCGCACAATTGATATCCTATCTCAATCGTGAGCAGTACGGAGAATTTCCATTGTTCAAGCGACGCTGGTCGAGCGAACCGGAAAAAGAGGAGATCTATGCAAATTACAGCAGCGATTTAGATTTCTTTTTGCGCTGGCAGATGGGTCACATGTTCCACCGCTATGTCGGATGGAATTTTATCGGCAGAATTTCGCACGATCAGGATGCCGGAGTCAATTGGAAAGAATTCCTCTGCATTCCGTTCTTCATGGGTTTATGGGGCTTGTATTACTCGACACGCAAAAACTGGAAACTCGGATCGCTGCTGATCCTTACATTTATTCTTATGGGATACTTAATTACGTACTACCAGAATCAGCAGCAACCTCAGCCGAGAGACCGCGAATATTTTTATTGCGGGGCATATCTTATCTTTACCATATGGATAGCTCTCGGTATACGGGGATTGCTGGATATTATTTTTGAGAAGCTGGGACAACAATCGTATGCAAAACCTATTGGCATAAGCCTTCTTGTGCTGTCTGCTTTTGTTATTCCGGGACGGATGCTGCTGGCAAATTACGCAACGCATGATCGATCCAAAAATTGGGTCCCATGGGATTTTGCCTACAACCTCCTTCAGACCTGCGAACCGAACGCGATTCTCTTCACACAAGGAGATAACGATACTTTTCCTCTCTGGTACATGCAGGATGTCGAAGGGGTTCGGCGCGATGTGCGCATCGTCAATTTGAGCCTCGGCAACACTTCCTGGTACCTTTTGCAAATGAAACATACTCCGGCATATCCTGAAGCGAAGGCCGTTCCCATGAATATGCCGGATTCGTATATCGAAGATATTCAACCGATCCAATGGGAACCGCGAAATCTTCGAATTCCGGTCGATAAAGAGACGATCGATCGTTATCAGGAAACAACTCACACGACGCTCGACACATCGATTACGAATCACGGCGCTATCATATTTCTTATGAAGAACACGCTTCAATTCGGATCCACAAAGGCGCTGCGCGTACAGGATATTGCAGTCTATGATATTATTCTTGCGAATGAGTGGAAGCGTCCGATTTATTTTGCGGCAACTTGTTCTCCAGATGCAAAGATCGGTCTCGATGAATATTTATCATTTAAAGGTCTTGCATGGAAACTTGAACCGCGCAAATTATCGCAATTCTATGAAGGCATCGATACGGCCATCCTTGAAGCGAACCTTTTACATGAGCCTGCCGGTTATTCCAAAACGCCGCAAAACGGTTACAAATTCCGTGGAACTGCAAATCCGGATGTGTTCTTTGATGAAAACACAAGCAGAATCATGCTTAATTATCGATCTGCTTTTACAACCCTGGCGGCTTATTATATAAATTACAATCATGATGCAAAAAAAGCCGTGGATGTCCTTGATCGGATGGAAAAATTAATTCCGCAAACTAAAACCCCTCTTGGATGGGAGTACGCAATGAATATCGCGACCATCTACCATATGGCCGGGCGCGATGATCGGGTAAAAGGACTCAGCAGCAGTATCGAACCGGAATGTTTGAACCTTATCAATTCAGGAAATTTAAATCCCAATTCAAACTTTAATCCATACAGGGCTCTTTTGGAATTCTATGATATAACAAAAGAATACGACAAGGAGATCGGACTCCTGCAGAAACTTCAGACACTTTATCCGAACGACCCTGGTATTAAGCAGCGGATTCAATCCCTGCAGCAGCTCAAGTCGTCCGGGACACAGGCTCCGGCAAAGTAATCAATATTTGATATTTTGGAACAAAGAAAGTTTTTTGTATCTTTAAAAAACAAAAGCAAGGCGAGATTACTCGCCTTGCTTCATCTTCAAGCAGCCGGCCGGAGACCTGAAGATATATCACACAACGCGTGATTCAAATTGGAGTTTTAAGCTTTAATCGTTTTTGTTCTTTTAAATTCTTCAATCTTAAATCTGCAATCTTAAATTGTTTGGCGGGGTAGCTCAGCCGGTTAGAGCGTCGGAATCATAAT
>PMML01000011.1 GCA_003162695.1 Ignavibacteriota bacterium
GTCAATTCATGATTCGCAATTCGCAATTCGAGATTCGCGATTTCCCATTCATCCTCTGTAGCCGACACCGGCGCTGCCCCTATGGGGTGGTGTCGGAAACCTCCGCGACCACCGGTCGCGGCTACAACGTTGAACGGCAGCACCTCCTCACCGCAACACTTCCCCACTGCAGCACTTTCAGCTACCATATCCCCAAAGACGCCGAAATAACAAATTCGAATTTTTTGTTGTAGTTCAGAGCCGGGGATTCTTCGTCCGTGAGTGTATGCAATTGAGCCTTTGCATCAAAGAATACGTCCCGCAGAGGTTGATAATGAGCCTTAACACCAAAGATTCTTTCTTCATGGATCTGACCATCTAAAAACCCAAACCCTCCCTGATTCGCTACATACTGATCGCTTAACGGCATAGGCGATCCCTTACGATAAATTTCGTTGTAGAGGCTCAGCTTCAATTCCCGCATCACCCTATACGCTGCAGTCATAATAAGGTCATCTGCATTTTGACCTATCCAATCTCCGAGAACATACCCATTGTTGGTATATGTCGTTGATTGATATTTATGATCATAGACACCCGGATTCGCTCTTGAATATTCGGCCGATAATTCCAGGTTATCCAGCAAAACGTCATACGTATGTCCGCCGATCGTATAAGCAATCTGTTCCCGCGCATAAAGTCCGTTAAACAATTGATCGATATTTATTTCGTCAATAAAGAGCGATGCATAGATATCTGTTTTTTTAATAACGTTCAGATCGAGACTCCCGAAAAACTGGCAATTATCCTTGTCCCCGTTGTAATGCTCCCCCGCCTTAAAGAACATTACAGGAATCATATACATCAAAAGAGGTCCCCTATCGCTGTAAACGACCGATTCACCGAGCGAGAAATCAACACCGTTCCAGAGCATCATCTCGATCTGATGCGCGGCGATATATTTCATATGATCGACTTGACGGTACTCCGAAGCTCCCGGTGTAATAGAATAATAGCTCAAAGCAGAATCGATGGCGTTCGAGTTCAATTCTGCATGGAAGTAAATAAATTCGACATTGTCGGAAATTGGCACGCGCAATTTGAACTGCGGATACGACGGCGCTTTATTCGAGAAGATAACATTCCCGTTTTCTCCGTATCCCCAGATGTTGTTTGATTTCTCCAATGAAAGACTGAACCTGCCAATCTGATATGTGAACTGCGCATCGATTTCATCGTAATCCAATTCGGAAACCTTGGGAGAGATCAGTAAATTTTGAGGTATTGCATCTATGGAATAAGGAGGTAAATAACTCGATGTTGAAGATATAACACCTTTATCGGGAGTATTGATCTTATAAAAATTCAGATTGCTGCCGAGTTCTTTATTGTCGTCAAGATTAAAGTAAAATCCGAGCGAATTATAGACATAGCCGTCTAATCTCAATCCTTTCGTATAGACGTCCGTTTTGACGCCGCCTGCAAGTTCATGGGAAAATTTATAATCGATATCCAAATTGAGTATACCGTCGGTAAGCTCCTTGGAAAGAACATGCCATCGCGTTTCGCTAGGTTCGGTATCTCCGGCAAGTTTCAGCATCTCGTACTTAAACTCCATTACATAGAATTCGTATGTATCGCGCTCAAGTGAAGTCATTTTATCTTCGCTCTCTTCGAGCTCACGCAATTCCTTTGCAATATACATTCTTGAAAGCGGTTTCGCAGCGTCTTTATAGTCCCTCAGAAGTTCTTTGCTGGACATTCTCTTAAGGAAGTCATAAACCTCATTCGATACCGGAAGATACACAACCTGAGCGTAAACGAATAAAATCGGGATCATCGTTAAGAGGAAAGTTCTTATGAAATACTTCATCATGAATATCCTTTTAAATATTTCGCTGTTTATTGTCTCATGTGCTGCAGAACTGCCGTTAAAAAGAATATTATATCTTCTATCAATGACTGTAGCCGCGACCGGCGTTGTCCCTACGGGATCGTTACGAAAACTTCAGACATCATTGTAGCCGCGACCGGTGGTCGCGGTAATTCCGACACCACCGGTGTCGGCTACAGGGATCATCGATTACGAAGTTTTATAAAAATCATCTTTTACAATATAACCACAATCTATCCCAACATAAAGCAAAGAACTGATAACTGTAAAACCGACTAACCAAACAACCAAATAACTGACAAACACTCAAACGGCAGCACGGCAGCACCTTGACCAACGATTACGAACTAAGAACGACGAACCACGAACTAACTAACTTCTTAACCTTATCGCTTCCACAAGTCTTTCCAATTATTGGTTTCCTCTATTTTTGGATACGATTTCCCTGCATGTCCTGTAAAAAGATATCGCAAATCGTTCCAGATATGAAAAAGAACGGTAGAAATAAGATTCTTCTCAAGTCTGCGAGTAGAAACACCCGCTCTTGCTTTTTTCTGAACCACACACTTGCCTGCACGTGAAATCCGTCTGCTCAAGTCCAGATCTTCGGCAACCCCGAGGTCTTCACGAAATCCTCCGGCCTTTCGAAACGATTCCGCCCTATAGGCAACGCATACTCCGGGAAACAGCTTCAATCCGAAAAATGAAAAGAAACGAACCAGACGATACGTTCCATGGTAAACGAAACGAGGCAGAAATGAACCATCATACGGATAAGCAATACCGGTTAAACCGACAACGGAATTATCTGAAAATGATTTCTTGCATTCAGATAAAAAAGAAGGATCAAGAACCGCATCCGCATCGACAAAAACGATAATCTCATTTTTTGCTTGAGCGGCTCCTAAATTTCTGCCGATTGCAATGCCTCTTTTTTCCGATATTTCTACTTTTTCCGTATAACGCTTTGCAATCGTGAGGGTCAAATCTGTTGAGGAGGCATCTGAAACAATAATTTCTATTTCATCGTTTTCCAGGATTTGATTTCGGATGGATTCAAGACATGCAGCGATATGCTGTTCTTCTTGATAGGTGGGCACTATGAAGGAAAAAGTCATTATAAAATCAATTCAACGTGAATATTTTACAACCTTTAAATATCAAATAAAACCTCCAAGCAGCGTCTTACTTCTTTTCCCCATTTCAAAAATTCTTTCAAAATCATCCTTAACAATATAAGTAACTCAGCGCAACTTCTTTTACGGCAGCACGTTGAACGGCAGCACCGATACTTATTTTATATTCAACTTCGTTTTAAAATACTCCACTGTTCTTTGAAGTCCCTCGGTTCGATTGACCTTCGGCTCCCAGTGCAAAATATTTTTGGCTTTCGTAATATCCGGTTGACGGACCTTTGGATCGTCCTGCGGCAGGTCTTGAAAAACAATGCTGCTCCTGCTTTTTGTCAGTTCGATGATTTCCCGTGCAAGATCCAGCATCGTTACTTCGTTCGGATTTCCGATATTCATGGGCATAGAGTAATCGGACATCATCAATTTATAAATACCGTCGATCAAATCGGAAACATAACAAACACTTCGGGTTTGTTTCCCGTCGCCAAAAATGGTGACGTCTTCACCGCGCAAAGCCTGCGATAGGAATGCCGGAATTGCTCTTCCATCGTCAACCCGCATGCGTTCACCGTACGTGTTAAAAATCCGGACGATGCGTGTTTCCAGGCCGTGATAGCGATGGTATGCCATTGTCATTGCTTCCGCAAAGCGTTTTGCTTCATCGTAAACTCCCCGTGGACCGACGGGGTTGACGTTTCCCCANNGCTTTTTTCGCTTTTGCAAGACCGAGCGCTTTATGAGTTCCGAGTGAACCGACCTTTAAAGTTTGAATAGGCACTTTGAGGTAATCGATGGGACTTGCAGGCGAAGCAAAATGATAGATAAAATCGACCGCTCCGTCGATGAATATATAGTTGGTCACATCATGATAAATGAATTTAAAATTCTTATTTCCGGAAAGATGCGCTATATTAGCCGTGTCTCCCGTAAGAAGATTATCGATGCACACGACTTCATGCCCTTCTTTAAGAAGCCGATCGCATAAATGCGATCCCAAAAATCCGGCGCCGCCCGTAACGATTGATCTCATGTTTTTCTCGTTCAATGTGCAACGTTAAACGTTCAACGTTGTTTTGATTGTTTGTTATAGAGTTTATCGATTATTTATTTATTTTTATAGCCGACAGCTGGAAGTTCAACCGCAGCACATTGTTTACCCGCATATGGCGGGAACGGCAGCACCGCAGCACGTTGAACNNGCCTGCGTGACTGCCAACCCGCTGCGCATTTTGGCGGGCGTCAGCAGTCGGCGTCGCTCCAATGCGGGCAGGCCTCCGGTTGCAAATTCTTTTACTCTAATTGGCGATTCGCAATTGTAAATCCGCGATTTCTTCATAGATTCACGCTTGCGCGTGAAGTCATTTATGGGCCTCCGGCTGCGATTCGAGATTCGCAATTTCTCTTTTCTCATACCATTCTATCGTTCTTCTTATTCCATCCCGGAAAGACGTCTTTGCTTTCCATCCTAATGAATTCAATTTGGATACATCGAGAAGCTTTTGCGGAGTTCCGTCCGGTTCTGATGTATCGAATACGAGAGAGCCTTTAAATCCGACCTCCTCCTTGATGATGGTTGCTGCTTCCAGAATTGTTAAATCTTTTCCGATTCCTATATTAACAAATTCATTGCCGTCATAACGATTCATCAGATAAATACAGGCATCCGCCATATCGTCTACAAACAAGAATTCCCTTCGCGGTGTTCCTGTTCCCCAAACTGTTGCCGACGGAGCGCCCGATCTCTTTGCTTCTATGAACTTCCGGATCAATGCCGGCAGAACATGTGATGTTTCAAGATTGTAATTATCATTTGGTCCGTAAAGGTTTGTTGGCATTACAGAAATAAAATTTGTTCCGTACTGAATATTGTACGATTCACACATCTTTATTCCCGAAATTTTAGCAATGGCATAAGGTTCGTTGGTATACTCTAACTCTCCTGTTAATAAGTACTCTTCCTTTATAGGTTGTGGACAATTTCCGGGATAAATACATGAACTGCCGAGAAATAATAATTTCTTAAC
>PMML01000122.1 GCA_003162695.1 Ignavibacteriota bacterium
ATCCACGGCAGCCAGATGCTTTTAAAACCATAGACAAAGAGAACATATACTAACCACATCGTTCCGGTAATATCGAACATTCCGGATGCATCCGAAACTCCCAATATCCACCAGGGGAGAGAATTGCTTCCGAGGAAGTAGGAATTCATGTTCTTCACNNAACGAATTGAATGAACATGAAGCATAAAAATTAACATAGACATTCGGTGAATATCGAAACCTTTATTCTTAGCACAAAATATTCCTTGCCGCTTTCGCGATTGCATCAAAAATTGGATGCTGCTCTGCATGTTTGTTTAATTTTCAAGATTCTCTCATTAGTCCCCGAAACTTCTTGCGGCGTTATCGGGGTGAACTCGGAATATCCCGACATCACACCGCCGAAGTAAATTCTACAAAGACAAGCCGGCGCCGGCCTGTCTTCGGGAGACGACTAAAACAAGAGTGACACAACATTCGCCGAACAGATGTAAAAATTGATAAATATGACAAAAAAATATACCTAATATTTTGAAAAGAAGATAGAAAAATTGTATTATAATGCTTGTTTCTGTGTCGGGATCTATAATATTATTATGAAAACGCAAAAGGTGCGTTTAACATGTCGTATCATTTATATTCTGGAGAATACAATGCAAAAATTAGGAATTGCATGTTTATGGTTTCTTACGGCGGTTTCGCTTCTTTTTTCCTTAAACCTTGGTTTTTCTCAAGCTATGCTTGCTCAATCGAATGTGTTTCAAATCTCTCCGTTTTTTCAGGATAGCATGGTGCTGCAGCAAAAAAGTTCCGTGCCGGTATGGGGTGTCGGTATCCCCGGGGTTAATATCCTTGTAAAAGGAGGATGGGGAAAGCGGGCTTCGACAAAAGTCGATTCCGACGGCAATTGGTCTGTCAGCCTGATAACTCCCAAAGCAGGCGGGCCGTACACGATGAGCGTACAACACGGTGATTCCATCGTTGGGCTGAAAAATATTCTTCTCGGCGATGTCTGGCTTTGCTCCGGTCAATCGAATATGGAAATGCCGCTGGAAGGCTGGCCGCCGTCCGATACGATTATCAACAGCGCGTACGAAATTAATCATGCGCAATATCCGGAAATTCGTTTGTTCCATCTTCAGAAGAATTATTCCATAGTTCCCATCAAGACCGGTGCAGGCAAATGGGAGGTATGTTCTCCCTCATCCGTACATACATTCAGCGCTGCCGCGTTTTTCTTCGGAAAAAAACTTTATGAAACGATGAAAGTGCCTATTGGATTAATCGAAGCATCATGGGGCGGAACACCGGTAGAAGCATGGATGAGTAAAGATATGCTGAAAAAATTTCCGACGTTCGACTCGACCTTGCATCAATTGGATGCTTGCCGCGACAGTATGGCAGTCCTGAATGCATGGATGTCCAAATTTCCTTCAGTCAAAGTAAGTTCACACGATCCGGATCATAAATGGGATGGATGGGATTTTCAGGATGCGCAATGCGCTCGAAAAGATTTTGACGATTCCTCGTGGGAAGACATGATCCTGCCGACACAATGGGAAATTACGGCTGTCGGCGAGTTCGACGGCGCTGTATGGTTCCGGAAGCGGATTGAAATTCCCAAATCATGGATTAAGAAAACACTTACCGTTCATCTCGGTCCCGTCGATGACGTAGATGAATCGTATGTCAATGGAGTCAAAGTGGGTGAATACATCAGAGAAGGCGGATGGAAGATCGAACGCGTTTATACAATTCCCGAGTCACTTGTGACGGATTCTGTTTTGCAGATAGCCGTTCGTGTTATCGATTACGGCGGCGGCGGTGGAATTTGGGGCGATGGAAAGAAAATGTTTGTTGGATGCGACAGCGCTGCAGTGATTCGGCTTGAAGGTCCGTGGAAATATCTTCCAGTAGCGCAATTGCAGGAAGAGAAATTTATTGTTTTCGGTGCAGCCGGGAACCATTATAAAAACCGTCCGAAGCTTGCCTACAACGTAGGATCAAGAATTGCTTCCGTACTGTTCAACGGAATGATTAGTCCGGCGGTACCGTTCGCATTGAAAGGAGTTATTTGGTACCAGGGAGAAGACAATGTCGGTCATCATGATCTTTATAAATCGGTTTTCCCTGCCATGATACAGGGCTGGCGCAAAGAATTCGGCGTCAAGAATCTTCCGTTTTATTATGTCCAGATAGCGCCGTATCCTTACGGCGGAAACGCCGCGTATCTGCGCGAAGCGCAATTTCAAACGCTCAGCGTGAAGAATACAGGAATGGTCGTAACATTGGACATCGGCAACCCGCAGGATATTCATCCTGCGAATAAGCAGGATGTCGGCACGCGTCTCGCATTGTTGGCGCTGGCAAAAACATACGGTAAAAAGATTGTTTGTTCGGGACCGGTGTATAAATCGATGAAAGTTGTAAAAGGGAAAATCATACTCTCGTTCGATGAAGCTGCTCGCGGGCTGGTTCTGAAAGAAAAAAACGGCGAACTTCATTTCCTCATTGCAGGAAAAGACGGTGTCTTTAAAAAAGCTGTTGTAAAAATTCAAGGTTCAAAACTCGCCGTATCGAATCCGGAGATATCGAAACCGGCAGCGGTGCGGTATGCATGGGGAGATGCCGACGAAGGAACGTTGTTTAATAAAGAGGGATTGCCGGCTTCTTCATTCAGAACGGATGCATGGTAGGAGATTTTTTTGCGGCGCTGCACATTTTGATTGCTTCGGCGAACCGATAAATACGGTCGACACTATTGCACATGCGGCGGGTTGAATCGATGTTCATGCGGCGATGGCGTGGATTGCCGGCGACTGGCTTATCGAATCGGCCTGATCTGATTGCAGTTAAAGCAATATAAGCAGCAGGGGAGAGTATCGAGAAAGAAAGGTGTATATATATCGATGGGATTAGAGACGGATTTCGATAAAACAATAATTTATCAAGATTCTCGCGGCCGATCTATATTGATCGAGTTATGGCATGCTTTATCCCAACGCGCCAATCATTCGACTTTCCATAGAGGTCAAATTATTGCTAAAATTCATCAATTGGGCAAAGTTCCGCCATCTACGGATTTTGTAGTTTTCTGTTGTGAATCCAATAAAGGATTTTAAGCTTGTATGATAAAATTCGATTAAGTATTATATCGGCATAAGTATTCAAAAAAGGAAAAAACCAATCCAGTACTTTATGCCGCGTATATGGAAGTGGTAGAAAATCAACTGAGAGATAATGACCCGCCGGAAACACATGCTGCGTATGAGCGCTTGAAGGGTGAAGGCTTTAGTGATTTGGATGCAAAAAAGCTTATAGCGCAAGCGATCGTGGCGGAAACATTCTGGATTATGAAGAAAAAAGAGATGTTCAATCTCAAGCGTTTAATAAAAAACTTAAAACGGCTGCCGAAAGATCCGAAAGAAAATTAAATACGCGCTATTGTTTTTGGCTGCAGCATGCCAATAGGTTCCACGAAGCGGCTGCGAGCGGCAGGATGTCTTAGCGAGAATCAATATGGTAAATAAAACAATGGAGTTAATATTCCAAAAATATAGAATGTTTGTTGCAATCATTGCTGGTTGGTATATTGCAGTTATTTCCTATTTCTTTATTCACGTGCATACTCATTTGCCATTATTTACCCATGGTAATGATGGTGGTAGAATTTTTAGCAATTGTTATGAGTTCTATCTGATTATTCCTTTGGTCGTCATGGCAATATTCTGCATCTCCGGGTTCGTGACATCCTTGATTGCATTGCGGAACGAATTGAAAGCATCGATTATGACGGGCATTTTAATCATTTCTACTTTGATCGTTTATAAATCTCCAGGTCCTTATAACGATTATTATACCATTGCCGATATCTATATTTGGATCGATGGTTTGTTCGTAATACTCATGGCTGCACTTATCACAAGGAGAGTGAGAATCAAAAAAAGAATGGGCTCTCATGCCTGACAAAGCGCTCTTGCGGCTAGGATTGGCAAGCCGCTTGCTTGGGAATCGCTTTACGAGGAGCGGTGTGTTGAAGATCCATTGCGAGATGGAACACCTGACATAGGGATTCCTTCGGAAACTTCGCGAGCGGAAGGGCCCCAATTGCCGGCAGCATGAAGCAATCAAAAGGAGCGAGAATTTATGAAATCATCCCGGGATGTTCTTGTCCAAACAAATAAGATGGAAGCGGCTGTAATTTTCTATGAAAAGGTTCTTGGTTTCAAAGTTATTGAGCGAAGTGAACAATGAATCGGATTTGAAACCGGAAGTTTCCGGTTCTTCCTTGAAAGGGGAGAATCGTACGGTCCGGTTTTCGAATTTTATGTTCCTCATACAATGATTTAATGAAACTAATCCGGATATCAATGCGTAGTAGATAAAAGACAAGAAAAGAAAAATAGGATGAATAAAATAATAAAATTTGGAGAAGATGTTAAAGGATACAACATTCCTGTTCTCAATGAACGGGAAATACGAGCGTCGGCAGGGATATTGTTTTTGTTTGTCTTTATGTCCCTCATGCTGGTTCTCTTTAAACAGAATTTCCTGCTCATAAAGTATGTTGTTACTTTTTTCTTTACAGATTTTATAATTCGCGTCTTTGTCAATCCGAAGTATTCTCCGACTTTAATAATCGGGCGTTTGATTGTAAGCAGGCAGAATCCCGAATATGTCGGAGCCAAGCAAAAAAAGTTTGCATGGATAATCGGCATAATTTTGGCGTCTATAATGTTCGTCTTTTTTATAATAGTAAATGCATTCAGCCCTATAACGGGCATTATCTGCCTTATTTGCCTTATATTCTTGTTCTTTGAATCTGCATTTGGCATTTGTTTAGGATGTAAATTTTATTCAATGTTCTATAAAGAAAAAGCTCAATACTGTCCCGGCGAAGTTTGCGATGTAAAATCAAAACAGGATATTCAAAAAACATCAAAGGTTCAGCTGCTTATTGTCCTGGGATTTATTGCTTCTATTCTCCTTGTGGTCTTTTTCTTTAATGGTACTTTCAGCAAAAAACCTTATGATTTGTTTGGAATTTACGGCACTGAACAATCGAAATAATAGATCGAACGTCGTTGGGATGCTCATGCTGATTTCTATATAGAGAGGGAATGAAGTCTTTCTCGAATTTGTCGAGAAACTCAATACGAGAATCAAGGTGCTTTGGCGCCACGTTTTCTTACTGCGTTGGTGACAGCCGTTTATATATAATCCGGGAAACTCAGACAGCGGCATCTGACCGGTATATGCAGATTTTCAAGAATCCTTTCTTGAGCTGTCTGCGGCGATTATGCAGTGAAGTGTTGGGTTAATAATCCGCACCGAGGGATATATAATAGAACGGATCCGAGAATTTGGACCATTGGAATTTCCATGCTACGTCGAATCGGAGAGGCAACCCGAAAATACCCATTCGAATACCGAATCCTGTACCAATTAGTAAGTCCTTCGTTACCGTTGCACCTGAAGTGTCGCTTCCAAACCCTTTCCATGATTGAGAATTTGTCCATGCGGAGCCTATGTCGACAAATGTCGTTCCTAAGATATTGGAGAATCCGATCGGAAGTCCCCCAAAGACCAGAGATCGAATAAGAGGAAAACGAAGTTCCATGTTTGCGACGGCAAAGTACGATCCGTTCTCGGCATTATATTCGTAACCGCGCAGAGGGAGGACGGGAGTCAGGAAAGCGTAGTCTTCAACGTTGACAACAGGAATCGAATCGTTTTTGAACCGATTGTTTATCCATCCTTCCGTTCCACCGATGAAAAAGTTTTGTCTATTGCCGCCAATGCTCGCTCCGCCGGACAGGCGGTATGCGAAAATCAAGTCTTTCATCAGCTTATTGTAGCTGCGGTAATCCGCGGTGCCTGTTTGTATATCCAGTCCGCGACTGCTCAATTTCGGAGTTCCGTAGAACACGGCATTAAACCGCGATCCGTTGTTTGGCGCGAACCAGTTCTCCTGCCAGAGCGAGTTATCGTTGACATAGCTGAATATCGGCATGAAAAGAGAACGATACTGCTCTGCGCTTGATCCCGTTAAATCTTCGCGGAGGAGATTGAGCCACATGATTGAACCGTCGACGCGGTTATACCGATCGAACGGATAGGATACCGAAAAAGTCATTCCGTACGTGCTATAGCGGTACAGAGTATTATAGTCATAGAGAAAGCGCGCGCTGTGAAATGCCTGGACGCCGTAATCGATCCGGTTCGGCAGATAAAGATACGAAATTCCATAATCGCTGTTTTTAAGATCGATCATAAGGCTGGCCTGCAGTATGATCTGATGATCTCCCAGCATATCGCTGAAAGCGAGAACAGTTGTGCCTTCGAGGCCGTAGAAAGTGGTATAATTTGCCCCGCCGTAAATCAAATCCGGCGAAAAATTGAGCTTATACTTATGTGAAATATAATTTCCATCGCTGTCTTTATTCTCAAAGGATGCAAACTGCTTGGATAATCCCGCCTGGAGCGCCATATCACAGATTTTTTTCTGCCCGGAAAAATCGGCAGAAGAATTACCGGATGTGTGCAGGCTGCTGCGGCTGTGATCCTGAACGAGCGTGTCTTTATCTATTCCGATTGTATCGCGTGCGGCTCCGGTATCGGATTGCAGCGGCTGCGAAAATATTGTCTTCGGCATTTCTTCGCGGGGAAGGCCGAGTTTCATTTTGATATAATCTGTCGGCTCAAGTTCGGAAACACTCATGCGTTTTTCGAACGGATAGATCATAAGAAAGATATCGAAACCGGACTCGGTGAGTGAAGAGAAAGCGAGTTTTGTCCCGTCTGCAGAGAGCGAGAGCTGGTACAGTCCGCTGATGGAATTTGTCAGAGGGAACTCCTTCCCTGTCTGCAAATCCATGGAATAAATATTGTTAATGCCGTTTTTGTCGGATAGAAAGAGCAATGTCCTGCCATCGGGCGAAAGGCGCGGCGAAGTCTGAGAGCTGGAGGAATGATCGGTAATCCGCTGCATGTTATTCGTTGCCAATTCCAGCGAATAGATATCGGAATGACCGTATGCAAACGTATCGATTGCAAAGTGTTCCGGAACTTTGAGCGAAGAAGTGAAATCACCCCGGTCGGAAACAAAATAGATGAATTTCCCATCCGGGGAAAAAATCGGTTCACTGTCCGTAAAAAGATCACGGGTTAAGTTCTTCAATACGCCGGTTGTAATCGTATACAAGTAAATATCGGATTGAGGGGTTTTCATTCCCGTAAATACCAGATGCTTTCCGTCCGGCGACCATTCCACGGAGGATATGCCGTCCAGGTCGAACTGCAGCTTCTGCTGCTTTCCGCTTTCGACATCGATAATCATGATCGCATCCCGTTCGCCAGCTTTCACTGCAAGTGCAATGTTCTTACCGTCAGGCGACCATGCGAGTCCCGGAGTGAGAAGATGAAGTTCTTCGAAATTTTTTGTCCGCTGTCCGGAAACGAGTTTTTTAATGATCGTACCGGCGGATGCCGACATCAGGAAAATATCGAAAAAATCGTCCCGGTCGGAAAGAAATGCAATCCGGTCGCCTTGCGGGGAGAGTGCGGGGCTTGTGTTGTAAAAATTGCCTTCCTTTTTATGATCGGTCAACCGCACAAAGCTGAATTCGGAGGGTTCTTCCCGCTTTGCAATATCCGGCCAGTAGTAAACCCTTTCTTTCTTTTGCCATCGTTCGGAGAGATCTTTGATCGACAATCCGATCGACGACCGGAATCCCATGTCGACGCTCCGCAGCATTTTCATTCTGCCGAAAATCTCGGCTATCTTTTGTTCACCGTACGTATCGCTGATATAGCGCCAAACAGATTGACCCCCGCGGTAGGCAAAATATCCTTCCAGAGATTCGATGGGAGGAAGATGATTGTGTATGACTGCATCGCGCATGAACATATCGGAATTCGTTTCCCAGCCCATCGAAGCGTATTCTGCAAATCCTTCGTTCAACCATGCCGGCAATTGCACGGGAGCACGGTTCGAAATAAGTGATTGTATCGTTCCGCCGTAAAACATATCGTTCAGAACGGCGTGAACGAGTTCATGATGAATAACATGCCGGAAGAGGCCGTAATTGCCTTCGAACGGTACGACGACGCGATTTTTAAATAGCTCCGTTACTCCGCCGATACCTTCATCAAGGTACTCGCTGATGACGTTTGTTTGCTGGAATTCGTTATGGGAATTATAGACGATGATGGATATCCGTTTATGGATTTCGTATTTCAATAATTTTGAAATGGAGGTATATGCCGCTTCGGCTGCAAAAGCCGTAAACTGCGATATATCATAACCATCCTGGGAAAAATAGATATCGAAATGATCCGATTGGATGTATTCCCACTGAAAGTTTTTGTACTGAAGCTTATTCTTGCCGAAAACAGAATTTTGTGCGGAAAGGGGGACTATACAAAAACAAAGAAACACTATTAAGAGCACGGAGCTCTTCATACTCTCAAATCCTTTTTTCTGCGGAGTGGATACCGAATATCGAAAACACGGCAATGAGATTCCGCATCATAGTTATTTCTTTACTGCTTTTTTTTGTCCAACGGCTCGTTCCGTGTCGTTGTTGACAAGAATAAAATCGATTTGCCGGGCTTCCAGATCGACTCTGCTGACTTTGACGAAAACCGGATCTCCCAGCCTGAACATTTTTCGTCTGCGCTTGCCGATAAGAGCGTACTGCTTCTCATCGTACTGGTAATAATCGTCGTTGATCTCGCGTACATGGACCATGCCTTCGACATGCAGGTCGTTGATCTGAATGAACAGACCGTACTGTGCAACACCGGATATAACGGCGGGAAATTCATCGCCGAGATGTTTTTTCATGAATTCGACCTGAACGACTTTAACAGCTGCGCGTTCCGCCGCCATTGCAGTCCGTTCCCGTTCGGAAGATTGTTTTGCAATGGATGGAAGCCGCTTGCGCAGATCCTCGCGCTCCGCGGGTGAAAGTTCACTCCGGTAGCGTTTGAGCATACGGTGGACAATCAGATCGGGATACCGGCGGATCGGTGATGTAAAATGCGCATAATAATCGAAGGCAAGCCCGTAATGACCGATGTTCCGCTCGGAATAAATGGCTTTTGCCATCGAGCGCAGGACGACCTCGTTAATGACGTTTTCTACTTCCGAACCTTTGACTTCCTGCAAAAGTTTTTGAAGCGATTGGGATGTTACACCGCTGTCCACATTGAGAGAAAATCCGAATTTTTTAACAAAGAGCGCAAGTTCCCGAATGCGGTCCGGATCGGGAGAGTCGTGGATGCGGTACAAAAAGGGTTTTTGATGTTCTTCTTTCTTAGCATATCCGATGTGCTGTGCCACTACCTGGTTTGCCAGGAGCATAAATTCCTCGACGAGCCGGTTGCTTTCCAAACGTACTTTTTTTATGATGGCGATCGGTTTACCCTGCGTGTCGAATTGAAACTTCGTTTCCACTGAATCGAAATCAATGCTGCCTTCTTTCATGCGTTTCTTGGTCAATGCAGCGCTTAAATGATACATTGCAGCGACCGCAATGTAAAGCTCTTTTTCTTCCGCAGGGGCCGGCTGCTGACGGACGATTTCATCTATCAGTGTCTGAACTTCTTCATAGGTGTACCGGCGTTTGCTGCGGATAATACTTTCTCTGATTTTATAATCTTTGATTATCCCGCGCGGGGAAACGGTCATAAGCACGGAAAATGTCAACCGGTCCAGGCCGGGCCGCAGGCTGCAAAGGTCGCTGGACAGTCTCTCGGGAAGCATCGGTATGACGCCGTTTGGGAAATAGACGCTGGTGCCTCGCTGCAAGGCTTCCTTGTCAAGCAGGCTGTCTTCACGGATATAGTACGACACATCGGCGATATGAACACCCAGCAAAAAATTGCCGTCCGGAAGCGTTTCGATGGAGACCGCATCGTCGAAATCTTTTGCATCTTCCGGATCGATGGTAAAACATAAAAGCGAACGAAGATCGAGCCGGCCTTGAATTTCTTCTTCCGGAATCTGAGACGGGAAGGAATTCGATTCCTGAAGGACATCCTGCGAAAAGGAGAGAGGAAGGTTGAATTCTCGCGCGACGGAAAGAATTTCCACCGATAGCTCTCCCGCTTTTCCCAGAATGTCGGTAATTCGTCCTTCAGCAGTTTGATACCGGCCTGCAGGGCGTGTTTGTTCGACGACGACTTTATCTCCTTCATGCGCATCGTTCAGCGCTTCTTTGCCGATAAGTATTTCCCTGGATATTTTTTTATTATCGGGAACGACCAGAAACTGTTTCCGAATGCGCTGAAGCGTTCCGACGATTTGAATCTGCTCCCGCTCGAGAACACGGATGATTTCGCCTTGGCGGCGATCGTCTCGCTCTTTCTGTTTCGTTCCCTGAGCACGAAGAGCAGCTTCGACAAGGTCGCCATCGGCTGCATCTTTCAGAAGTTCGGAAGGGATAAAAATAATATCCCCGTCTGCCGTTGTAAGCGAGCCGGTCCCGTGCCGTGTTATTTGCAGGCGGCCTTCTCTATACTCAGGGGTATGAAGGTGACCGTACTGTTTGCCGCGGAGACGAATGATTTTGCCGGTATCCTGAAGGGCGCGAAGCTCCTGTTTGAACCAGGTCTCCTTCGATTGGTCTTTGATGCCCAGCCTCCGGAAAAGTTCTTTAGATCTAAAAAGTTCATTGGGATAACGAGCTAGAAAATCCAAAATGCGTTTTTGAAGATTTTCGTCTTCGGAGGAGCCGGCACGGGATGATTTTTTCATAAATTCTGCAAAGTGTTAAAATGAAATTCTATATAAGATTTTTGCACTGTTATAGGATGTGCGTTGTTCGTTGGTACTTTCCAGGCCTTCAACTTTGCGCTCGACAGAAAACAGGAGATTGCGCGTGATAATTTTGATTGGAATTTCCAAGCTGAGATTGGCATTGCCGATCGGATCATTGATTACGTTTCCTCCGTATTTAATGACCCATTCTCCAATCTGTCCTGTCACGCGGACATCGGCGGATTTATCGAATTGCCCGCCGTAGTAGAGCACGTCGACCGATTGGACATAGCCGTATGTGTTGCGCCGAAGCGATTCGCTGAGCGTTCCCGCGATCATGTTGGTTGCCAAACCGAGTCCCAGGTTTGTTCCGAGAAGGCTGGCGCGCTGCTGCCCCGTAATTTCGCTGCTGAACTGTCCGCTGATTATAAAGGAGAGAGCATCCGATTCTTCATTGCCGGATTGGCGTTTTGTCCATGATTTGCTTGTATTATCGTAAGTGTCCAGTTCTGTCTTGATGCTCGGTGTCTGGCGTGTTCCCGTGATATTTAAAATCACGGCAATTCTCTCGTTTAAACTTGTTTGGCTGGTGTCGACCTTATGAAGTCCCTCATAACGGGCAACGACATTTAATTCGGGGTTCAGCAGATCGCCCGTGAACGAGATTTTTCCTGTCGCATCGAATTTTTTGAAAAAATTATAGTATGATCGATCTTGAAGGCTTACTTGACCGATAAACCGGCTTGTTGTGCCGATTTTATTGTAAGTTACTCGTCCGTTGAGGTCGCCAAAAAGTTCTTCGCTCGTTTGCGTGTTGAAGACGAAACGCAGCGTTGTGTGCCCTTGCGTTTCAATTACAAGATCATAGTCAATATGATCCAGAAATGATTCGTCGGCTGCCCTGGCAATGCCGGCCGCAGTTTCTTTTTGAGACCTGAGTATTTTATCTTTTGTTGTTTCTGCCGGGCTATCGACGATGCGAGTAGTATCGTCCTTGAACGTTACTGCAATTGTGCTGACACGTGAAATTTCAGACTCCCGTTCAGGTGGAAGTGTAACGGCGGCATCCAGGAGGAACAATTGCCCGTTGAGATTCGAATGTGCAGCATCGCCTTTCCAGTGAACGCCGTTTTTATCGGTTGAAACGAAAAGAGTACCGTAAAACTTTTGATTCGGAATACGATGTGCTTCGTCCATAATCAGCAGCTGTCCGTTTGCCGTCAGATCAAAGGCACTCAACGATAACCCGTGGAGCGTTAAATAGCCGCCGAGCTGCATTTGAGATCCGGATCGTACGCTTTCTGGTGCGTTTCGAATCGTAACATTTTGGAGCCGCATATTGGTGCCGTTGGGGACAAGCTGACCGGTAAGAGTATAACGAAGCTGAAGCGGCACAAAAAGAAATGAAGCATCTTGAATCGCAAGTGTCCCTTCATATTCCGGCATGTCGATTGAACCCTTCAGCTTCATATCGCAGAGCAGTTTCCCGGAAAGATTTTCGATGACCGGAAGAAACGGTGAAAGAAATGTCATATCCAGACCTTTGGAGCGAAGGGTAAGGTTCATTTGTCCTTCGAGTTTATAAGGCGACTCTCTTCGAAGTGAAAGATCGTAAGGTATTGTCCCCGAAAGGAAAAGATCGGGCTCGGTATTGGACAACTCCGGTCTGCTCGCAAAAAAGGCAAGGATGTCAAGCATATGCTTTGAATACGATGCCCGCGCTTCAATGTGTCCGAGCCGAATGCTTTTAGCCACGACATTGTCGGCAACGAGCGCTGTGATGAAGGTCGGTTCTTCAAATGTTCCTTTCAGGGAACCGCTTGCACGTACCGTTCCGTTGTAATCGAAACCAGCCGCATGTAAACGTCGGATAATGTGAGGGAGGCTTGTTAAAGAAAAGCTTGAGATTGAAACATTTGCATCGGAATTACCGTTGGGATTGAAAAATCCGGCAAGCTGAATGTCCTCCGTATCGTGCGCCATTGTCCAAGAACGAATAAAAAAACCGTCCCGGCCGAGGGCGAAGAGAACGGGCTGTGTGTTTTGGACAGCATAGAGGCTGTCAAATGCTATCTGCAGGACGGGTATATTGAATTCCAAAACCTGACTGTGTTCCGCGAACGTACCTTGAAGATTGACCTGTGCTGCCGAATCGATGAGGGTTCTTATCACAAATCGTCCTGAATCGGGAGAAAGGACGGCTTCGAGCGATGGCGCGTCGAATTCAAACGTATTGTACAGCAGGCTGTTCGCATGCACCTGAAGAACGACCGTGCATTGCGGTGAAAAGGTTCCGGCATCCAAATTTCCGATATCGTATTGGGCCGTAAAAACACTCGCATTGACCGTATCGCCCGAAAAGGAACCTCCGAATTCATTCGCAGAAATTTGACCGCTGCAATCGTACATATCGCCTGATGCAGCAATAGTTCCTTTGACGGTCATGTCTCCTTCGAGGGGTGTGCCGAGCACCAATCCGAGCGGCGAAAGGTTTTTCCATACGAGGTTGAAACCTGCATGAACGGAAGCGGATAAGGGTGCAACGGCCGGCGCCCAGGCGGGGGAATTGTGTCTGCTGGTTTTGACTCGAAGAGAATCGAGCGATTTGGTCCGAAAGGTAAAATATTGACCCGCCAGTTTGCCTTCGTTGGCGCAGGCTTCGACAAGAGAAGCCAATGAGAATTGTCCGTTGATTGAAAGATC
The DNA here is from genome assembly GCA_003162695.1 of Ignavibacteriota bacterium. Taxonomy (GTDB): domain Bacteria; phylum Bacteroidota; class Ignavibacteria; order UBA10030; family UBA10030; genus Fen-1254. The sequence continues at coordinate 13,448 of PMML01000122.1, forward strand.
TGCTATATCGGAATTCAGATTTAATTGTTGATGTGTGCTATCGACATTTCTTAAAAGGAAACTAAGATTCCCGGAGTCAAATGGTTTCTCTTTGAACGATGAACGGAGGAAATAGACATGCATGGAATCGCGCCGCACATTCGCTGCCGATATGCCGTCTTCATTTATTTGAAAAGACAGATCGCTGTCAAAAGAATGATCCTGAAGTAATTCTCCGAGGTCGAGCGAAATGACCTGTCCCTTCAGATCGTAATGAATGGCTTTGTTCTCCTGAAACTGTGCAGCAGCAGAAAGTTCATAATTTCCGCTGCCGAACGCCGCTGTTAATCGAGATCGAAAGAGTCCGTCGGCGATGTTCGCTACACAAACGGTTTTATTGCATTGCAGGCCGTTGAACATGGAGGAATCGATTTCCAATTTTGCAACTCCCGTCATTGTCTGCGGATCCGTCCCTTCACCGTTTACGGTTATTCTGGCGTTGATGTCGCTCGAAATATTTTTTGCACCTATGATTGTGCCCAGTGCAATATGCGTGCCGCTCAAGACTCCGTCATATGTAAAATCTTTTCGTGTAAAATTAAGCTTGACATCCCCGGTTATATCTCCGGCCGCAGTCGACGCATTGATTACTGCATGGAAATCAACAGGCCGCCCGTTAAATGTGAATGATGATGTAACTTTTCCGAGATATGTCAGATCGGGAAGGTGCAGACCAGGAACGAGTTTCTCGATGTCCTGTGTATGCAGAATAGCGTCGTCTACATTCAAATGAAGTTTAAGGTCGGCAGGCTTGTGCAGGTTATTGATTTCACCTTTTATCCGGATATCGGTTTTGTCCGTATGAAGATGCACCTGATTGACCGTCAATGCGCTGAATATTCCCGAACAATCGATCTGAAGGATCAGAGAGTTGTCCAGGAAATCTATCCATGGAAAAAGGAACTGTTTTAATTCATGTGTATCGACTGGATCGGCAGTCAGATGTAATTCGACCGGAGTTTTTTCAAGTTTCTCAAGATTGTCAAGAGCGGCGAGGTCGATATTCTTTACCGAAGCTCCGAGCCGGAGATGTGTATGCTGTGTATTTATAAAGAGATTCCGTATGGATGCTTCGTTTTTTGTCAGCAGAAAATCTCCGCGCAGGGCTTCGAGTGTAAATTCAGGTGTGCGGGAATGAAAACTAAAAAGACGTATCCGTGCTTCTACAGAGCCGGGATTCACAAGAAGGGATGCATTGAGCCGGACGGAATCCAGTCTCACGCGCGCGTAATCGACGACACCGGCCGGCGGAAATTCCGTGATGCCGGATTCGCGCCGGGAAATTCTGAGAGAATCTAAGAACTCCAGCCGGGCATCAGTCAATTCAATGTCCTTAATATCGATCGTCCATGAAGAAGCCGCCGTATCCGGACTGGTCTTAATAAAGAGCTGATCGAGAGTGAAGATTCCGTTTTTCGTGCGCCAGAGATGAATGTTAGGGCTGGCGATCGTTGCGCGGCTTATTGCAATGTGCTTGAAAAAAAACGCAATGGGGTCATAACGCACTTCAATACGTGAAGCTACAAGTACTTGCTGTCCCGATTCGGACACGGTAACATCATTGAGAATAAGCCCGGTTGCAAGATTGCCGTCGATCTGTCCGATTTGTAAATTCCCGGTAATCACGCTGTTCGCGTGATTGAGAATAAATGTGCGAAGAAATGATTTAAATGCACGTGTCTGAGTAAATCCGACAAAAGTCAGAATGAGGAAAAGAAAAATTCCTCCTGAATAATATGTAATGCGGAAATACTTAGCCACGTTCTCTTTACCTGAGCCGTACTGTTCGGATGCAAAATGACCAAGCGATTAACGCGCCATGGTTTGAGCTATACGGTCGATGATGGATGTTGTGGACCGATCCGGAAGAAACTCGATGGTGCGCACCACACCGCCTGCATGTTCGACGATATCTTTCCCCACCACTTTTTCGATTGCCCAATCGGCGCCTTTGACCAGGATGTCCGGAACCAAATCCCGGATAATTTCAAAGGGAGTATCCTCGTCGAACAAGCATACGTGATCAACGACTTCCAATGCTGAAAGAACAACAGCGCGGTCTGCTTCGCACACGACCGGACGAGCCGGTCCTTTGAGCCGCCTGACCGAAGAGTCGGTATTCAATCCGACGATGAGCACGTCTCCCAGACTTTTCGCCTTTTGAAGATATTCCACATGGCCGCGATGGATAATGTCGAAGCACCCGTTCGTAAAAACAACCTTTTTGCCGTCGCGTTTATACTGGGAACGTATCTCGATGAGCCGGCTTTTTGTAACGACTGTGCCCATTAGCGCTGCTCTCTGCCAAATACATCCGAAGCCGTGGTTTGCAGAAGAACCGGATTGATCGGCATGATTCCGACTTCGCCGCAGACAATGCCTCCCGCAATGTTTGCGAGCGTTGCAGCTTCACGCACGCTGGTTCCGGAAACAAGCGCCATCGTGAGTGTGGCTATGACGGTGTCGCCGGCACCGGAAACGTCGGCAACTTTTCGCGCCGTCGTTTCCACGTGGCTCGATTCTCCCGAAGATTCGATCAGGAGCATACCCTGTTCGCTCATCGTCAATAAAACGTTTTCCGCATGAAGACGCTGCTGAATCTCCCGCGCAGCTTTTTCGGCTTCTTCTATGGACTGCAAACGGCGTCCGAGAGCTTCTTCGCTTTCTTTTCTGTTCGGCTTGAAAACCGTGACATCGGTGTAATCGAAAAAATGGTTGAATTTTGGATCAACAGTTATGACCTTCTTATGCTTTTTTGCAATGTCGATAATTTCCCGCACCAGGTTTCGGGTCAAAACCCCTTTATTGTAATCTTCCAGGATGATTCCATCGATGATGCCGATGTTCTCCTGAAGGAAGAGGATAATTTTCTCCTGAACAGATGTATCGATTTCAGTTGTATCTTCCTGATCGATGCGAACGACATGCTGGTTGTGCGCTATAACGCGGCTTTTAACGGTCGTCGGGCGCGTAGGATCGAGAACGATGCCCGTGGACGGAAAACCCCGCTCTCCGACAAGTTTTTTCAACAGGACAGCACCCTGATCGTTGCCTGCAACGCCGATCATGATGGGGATTCCGCCGAGAGATGCTATATTGTTTGCGACATTTGCAGCGCCACCAAGGCGGTTCGATTCTTCTTTTACTTCCACAACCGGAACGGGGGCTTCAGGCGATAACCGGGCAACTGTTCCCAGAAAATACCGGTCGATCATAAGATCGCCGATAACGGCAATATGCTTGTTCTTTAATTTTGAAAATATTTCATCGATGCGTTTTTGTGAGAGGCTGACCATTGGAAATTTCCGGATTTCTTTTCAAGTAAATCTTTCGTTCAATATAGGCAGAATTCGATGTACAAGCAATATAACCGACTCATGGATTAGACGCTCCCGATGCGGAAAAAGTTGTTTTTCAAAAATGATTTTGTATTTTGGTTTCTTGTTTTTCAAACGTTTTTTCGCTATCATTGTAATCGTTCGCTAACCGGACTCTTAGCTCAGCTTGGTTAGAGCGCTACCTTGACATGGTAGAGGTCATAGGTTCGAGTCCTATAGGGTCCACAGAGTATTCCGACGAAGTTAGTCGGAAAGACCATAGATCGGAATCTCAAAGAGTCCTGCCTGACAGCCGGCAGGCAGGCCGCAAAAACACCGAATCCTCAGGATTTTCTTGAGAAAGCGGAATTGATGCCGTGAGAAAAAGTTCACGATAATCGGACAGTGTTCCGATTTTTTTATCTCGAAGATGGAAAAAATTACAATCACATTCCCGGACGGGAAAACAAAAGATTACGATTCCGGTGTATCCGGATTCCAAATCGCTACCGGCATCAGCAAGGGACTTGCGAAGGAAGCCTTGGCTGTCGAGGTTGACGGCGAGGTGCGGGATCTTTCTCGTCCGATCGAAAAAAATTCTCTCTTAAGAATTTTGAAATGGAATGATGCGGGAGGAAGAGATGCATATTGGCACAGTTCAGCCCATCTCATGGCGGAAGCTGTCGAAGCGCTCTATCCCGGTGTAAAATTCGGAATAGGCCCGGCTATTGAAACGGGATTTTATTACGATCTCGATCTCGGTGAGCACAAACTGACACAGGAAGATCTGCAAAAAATCGAAGAGAAAATGTACGAGCTTGCCCGGCGTGATGCCGCTTATATCCGGGAAGAGACAGCATGGGAGGAAGCAGAGTCCCTTTTCCAAAAAAAAGGAGATCCGTATAAGCTGGAATTGCTGGATGGGCTGAAGGGTCAAACGATCAGCCTCTATCATCATGGCAACTTTACCGATCTGTGTTACGGCCCGCACATCCCGTCGACGGGAAGAATTAAGGCTATAAAATTATTAAGTATCGCCGGGGCATATTGGCGCGGAAATGAAAAGAATAAAATGCTCCAGCGTGTTTATGGTGTAACATTCCCTTCTCAAAAGGAATTGGATGAATACTTGTTCCAGCTGGAAGAAGCAAAGCGGCGCGATCACCGCAAGCTTGGACAGGAACTTGAGTTGTTTCTGCTGACTCCGAAAATCGGCCCGGGACTTCCGGTCTGGCTGCCGAAAGGGACCATCATACGTGAAACACTCACGGATTTCTTGCGCGAGGAACAGCGCAAGCGGGGATATCAGGGAGTTGTCACTCCGCATATCGGCAACCTGGAATTGTATAAAACCTCGGGGCATTACCCGTATTATAAAGATTCCCAATTTCCTCCGATCAAATTGGAGGACGGGGAGTCGTATCTTCTCAAACCCATGAATTGTCCGCATCACCATCAGGTGTATATGGCAAAACCGCGTTCCTACCGCGATTTGCCGCTGCGTCTGGCGGAGTTCGGAACCGTCTACCGTTATGAACAGTCCGGAGAGATGAACGGTTTGACGCGTGTACGCGGCTTTACACAAGACGATGCGCATATCTACTGTGCGCATGAACAGCTGAAGGAAGAAGTAAAATCCGTCGTCGAATTGACACAATTGGTCTTTCAGACATTCGGCATGAGTGTCTCTACGCGCCTGTCATACCGGGACGATAAAAACACCGAAAAATACGGCGGGCAGGCGGAATTCTGGGAACAGGCGCAGCGCGAGATCCGCGAAGTGGCGGATGAGATGAAACTTGATTATTTTATAGGTGTGGGTGAGGCTTCCTTCTACGGTCCGAAGATCGATTTTATGGTGAAGGATGCGCTGAACCGTACCTGGCAGCTTGGTACCGTGCAGGTCGACTATGTCATGCCCGAGCGCTTTGAACTTGAATATATCGGAAGCGACGGACAGAAACACCGGCCGGTCATTATCCACCGGGCGCCGTTCGGTTCACTTGAACGGTTTGTCGGAATTCTCATCGAACATTTTGCAGGAGAATTTCCGCTGTGGCTTTCTCCGGTGCAGGCGGTCGTTCTGCCGATTACGGATACGTTTGCAGATTACGGCAAAGAAATTTTACAAAAGCTTCAAGCGGCCGGAATTCGCGCGGAAGCGGACGAGCGAAACGAAAAAATTGGTTATAAGATCCGCGATTGGGAAACAAAGAAAGTCCCGTTCATGGTGGTCGTGGGCGAGAAGGAAAAAATAAACCGGACAATATCGGTTCGCCGGCATAAAAAAGGCGATCAAGGTGCGGCAACGATTGAAGAGTTTACCGCGATGATTCTTGAAAACATCAAGACAAAATCACTCACAACGTAGGAGATTGCGTTATTAAACAAGAGCGAGCGCGTGTCAACCACGAGATCAAATCGCCGTCGGTTCGCGTGGTTACGGATGACGGGGAACAATTAGGAATATTATCGATCAGTGATGCGTTGAAAATTGCCGAGCAGCGCACTTCGGATTTAATAGAAATCGTTCCGAATGCAACTCCGCCGGTGTGCAAACTGATGGACTTTGGAAAATATCGGTATGAGCAGGCGAAACGGGATAAAATACAAAAAAAACATCAGCATATAACGCATGTCAAAGAAATCCGGTTTCATCCCCATACCGACACGCATGATTTTGAATTTAAAGTCCGGCATGCCCGTGAATTCCTTGCTAACGGCGACAAAGTGAAAGCGACGGTCGTTTTCAAAGGCCGGGAAATTACATATCAGGATCAAGGAAGAGAATTGCTCGGCCGGTTCAGCGAGCAAATTGCCGATATCGCGCGTATGGAACAGGAGGCAGCGATGGAAGGTCGGCAGATGATCACTATCTTTGTGCCGGAAAAAAAGAAAAAAGCTTTAGAAGTCAATAAACAACCAAAAGAAGGATAGAGCATATGCCCAAAATGAAAACCCGCCGCAGCGCCGCAAAAAGCTTCAAGATAACGGCTACAGGCAAAGTAAAACGGCGGAAGGCATTTAAGAGTCACATTCTCACAAGCAAGTCGACCAAACGGAAACGCCATTTGCGCAAACCGGGATTAGTCGCTGAAACCGAAGCATATAAAATTCGTCGATTTTTATCAGCATAGTTTAGAAAGGTAGATCCATGCCACGTTCACAAAATAAAGTGGCGTCCCATCGCCGGCGGAAGAAATTATTAGCCCAGGCGAAAGGTTATTGGGGCGCTCGAAGTAAGGTACTCACTGTTGCCAAACATCACGTCGATAAAGCCGGACAGCATGCGTACCGGCACCGCAAAACGAAGAAACGGGAGTTCCGGCAATTGTGGATCGCCCGTATCAATGCGGGTGCGCGCATCCACGGTATGACATATTCCAAGTTGATTGCGGCGCTGGAAAAGAAACAGGTTGGTATCAACCGCAAGGTGCTTGCCGATCTCGCGGCAAGCCATCCGGATGCGTTTGCAGAAGTCGTGAAGTTCGCACAAGCGTAAGAAGAATCTTCTCCTCCGATTGTTCCCCCNNGATTTTTTGGAACTCTATGAAAGAAGAAGCAGAACACATACAGCAGGAATTTCTCGCTGAACTTTCTCAAGCCGCCGACCTCCAGCAACTCGATCGCGTGCGTGTGAAATTTCTTTCCCGGAAAGGACGCATTGCCGATCTGTTCGATGCGTTGCAAAACGTTTCTGCGGCAGAAAAACCTGCGTTCGGGAAGCTGCTGAATGAACTTCGTCATAGCGCGCAATCGCAATTCGACGAACGAAAAAGCGCATTCGACGCAAAAACGGTTCCGCAAAAAAATATTTTCGATGCAACGCTGCCGGGCCGGCCGGTTCCGGTTGGGACAAAACACCCCATTACACAGGTGATGGAGGAAATGAAGCGGATCTTTATCGGAATGGGATTTTCCGTAGAGTCCGGGCCGGAAATTGAAAGCGATTATTATAATTTTGANNCATCCGGCGCGCGATATGCAGGATACGATTTTTATAGAGGATAAAATCCTCCTGCGCACTCATACATCACCCGTTCAGATTCGAGTCATGGAACGGCAGAAGCCGCCCATCCGCGCCATTATGCCCGGCTGGGTATACCGCAATGAAGCGACGAGCGCCCGCAGCCTTGCGGCTTTCCATCAAATCGAAGGTCTGTTTATCGATAAAGGCGTAACCTTCAGCGAGCTTAAAGGCACACTCGTGGCGTTTGCAAAACAGTTTTACGGCAGCTCGATTAAATACCGGTTCCGTCCGAGTTTTTTCCCGTTTACGGAGCCGAGTGCGGAGATGGATATTACCTGTTTCATCTGCGGAGGAAAAGGGTGCCGCATCTGTAAAGGTTCCGGATGGCTGGAAGTGCTCGGCTCCGGTATGGTGCATCCGCATGTATTGAAATACGGCGGAATCGATCCTGAAGAATATACCGGCTATGCTTTCGGCATGGGGATCGAGCGCACGGCTCTGCTGCGCTATACAATCGACGATATACGTATTCTGTATGAAAACGACTTGCGGTTTCTAAGACAATTTTAAAATCTTAGAAAGTGAATATAATTCTCCATAGTAACATCAGAGTGAGTTTAAAAAAATGAGAGACACTCTAATTGATATTCGTGCAAAACTAGAAGGTGGAGAATATGTTAATGAAGAACAAGTTCGCCTTAATCTTGTTTGCCGACTTCTCCAAAAGCTTGGATGGGATATTTGGAATACAAAGGAATTATATCCCGAATTTCTGGTAGCACGGAATGAAGATGCGACAAAAGTAGACTTAGCTCTTTTCCTTAATAGCTATTCTCCTCCCTCTGTCTTTATAGAAGTTAAGGCGGTTGGTGAATTTCCTCGTAATAAAGAAAAGATAGAAATTCAGCTTAGAGACTATAATCGAAACAATACGGCTCCATTTTCGATAGCTACCGATGGTAAAATGTGGTATTTATATTATTCGCAGACGGGTGGAGAGTTCCCAAATAAGTGTTTCAAGATAATAGATATCTTACACGATAATCTTGAAGATGTTGAGTTATATTTTTCTGCGTTTTTAAGTCGAAAAGAAATTGAATCTGGTTCTGCGAGACTTGAGGCTGAAAAATATCTTCGACTTTCGCAAGAACAAAAAGCTATGGAAGATTGCCTCTCTCAAGCAAGAAGAAAAGTTCAAGAACCACCTTTTCCAGCGTTGCCGGATTGCTTGATAGACTTAGTAAGAGCTAAGGACTTTATTATTTCAAAAGGAAAAGCCGTTGATTTTATAAAAAATACTCCTGAAAAAAGGATTGATTATCGTGCAGACGAACAAAGGATTATTAATACAAATGATATTGCCGGATTTCCAATTCAAAGAAAAAAAGCTAGTAGTGTCGATAATGGGAACAAAACGAATGCTGAAGTTATTGAGGCAAATCTTGATGGTCATACCGTTAAGAATTGGCGACAACTTTATCGTGTGGCGATTTCGTTGGCCTTAAAGAAAGGTTGCACAGTTCAATCTATAAAAAATATTATTGGTGGTGGAGTATTGGAGGGAATTAATGAGGAAAGTGGTTATGCACCATTAGATGGACTGAATGTTTCAGTTCAGGATGTTGATGCAAACGGTTGTTTTAATAGAGCGAAAGCTATCGCTGAGAAAATAGGTTTCAGTTTCTATGTTCTATATAAAGATAAAAGTGGACAACAGTATGAAATTAAAAAGTAGTAAGTTTTTTGTGAGGTTGTTTTTTGTATGAAAGTTTCACAAAATTGGCTGAAAAAATTTGTTGAATTCGATCTTCCGCCGGAACGTCTTTCGGATGAGCTTTCTATGCTGGGTCTGGAAATTGAAAGCTATGAGGATCTGTCGAAGAAGTATGAAAAATTTGTCGTCGGCGAAGTCTTAAGCAAGGAAAAACATCCGAAAGCAGATCGACTTTCATTCTGCAAAGTCGATGTAGGTTCATCGACCCTGGATATCGTCTGCGGCGCTCCGAATGTCGCAGCAGGGCAGAAGGTCGCCGTGGCGCTCATCGGCGCAGTCGTGCCGTACAATCAGCATGATCCGGAGGGAAAGCCGTTCGTTATACAGCGCGCAAAGATTCGCGGTCTTGAATCATTCGGCATGATTTGTTCGCAGGTGGAACTGGAACTCGGAACCGACGCAAGCGGCATACTCGTTCTCGATGCCGCTGCAAAACCGGGCACGCCTTTGGCCGAGTATCTCGGCAAAAACGATGTGATCTACGAAATCGGCATTACGCCGAATCGCGCAGACTGTCTCAGCCATATCGGCGTTGCGCGCGAAATCGGGATACTTGTCGACAGAAAAATTCGGATTCCGGACGCGACGTTCAGCGAAAGCGAACATCCCGCACACGAAGCGGTTTCTATCAAAATTGAAGATGCAAAGCGATGCCCGAGATATTCGGCACGCGTTGTCCGAAATGTAAAAATTGCGCCTTCGCCGAAGTGGCTGCAGGATTTACTGTCCTCAATCGGCATTCGTCCCATTAACAATGTTGTCGACGTTTCCAATCTCGTTCTGATGGAAACGGGGCATCCTCTTCACACATTCGATTACGGTACGCTTGCAGGACATGCGATCGTTGTTCGTACGGCGAAGGTGGGAGAACGGTTTACAACCCTCGACGGTAAAGAACGCATCCTGCCTTCGGAAACGCTGATGATCTGCGATGCGGAAAAATTTATCGCTGTTGCCGGCGTCATGGGCGGCGCAAATACGGAAATCAGTAATTCGACGGTCGATGTGCTTATTGAGGGTGCGTATTTCGATCCGTCATCCATTCGCCGCACTTCGAAACATTTGGGACTTTCAACCGAGGCGTCGTACAGGTTTGAACGCGGTGCGGATATCGGTATGTGTGCCGCTGCAGTCAATCGTGCCGCACAGCTTATTCAGGAACTTGCCGGCGGTGAAATTTTATGCGGTGTTCTTGATGCATATCCCGGCAGGCGTGAATCGCTGATCGTGCGTGCACGCGTCTCCCGGATCAATTCGGTTATCGGAATAGATTTAACAAAGGAGCGGATCGCCGCCCTTCTGCAAAAAATCGGGCTGCATGTCCAATTTATTTCAGACGGCGAAATTGCAGTTACCGTGCCCAGTTATCGAAACGATCTTTTCGAAGAAGTCGATATTATTGAAGAAGTTGCAAGGGTGTTTGGTTATAACAATATCGAAACCAAAACTCATGCTTCCATCGATTTTACGGCAAGCGTCCGGACGGATTTTTTTGAAGATCGTCTTCGCGAGTATCTCATCGGAACCGGTTGCCATGAAATTCTGACGATCGGACTCTATGACGAAGAAACCGCAATGCTTGCCGACGCAAAGCCGATCAAGGTGATCAATGCTGTCAGCGCCGAAATGGAAGCTTTAAGAACCAGTTTGATCCCGGGAGCGTTAAAAGTTGCGGCTCATAACCGAAATCACGGAATAAAAGACCTGCAAATTTTCGAAATTGGAAATGTTTTTTCGAAACTACCGGATGCGGCGCCGCGCGACCTTTCTGCCTATAAAGAAGAGCAGCGGCTGTTTATGCTCTTAAGCGGAGCTGCGATGCCCTTAAGTTATGGCGTTCCACAACGGAAATTCGACTTCCTGGACATAAAAGGGCAGGTTGCGGCGCTGCTGGAGAAGTTTGTCCTTGACAACTATCGTTTTATTTATTATGATACCGGTAATTCTTTAACTGAACAGGGCATACGTGTTGAAATTAATGGCGCTTATGCCGGATTCTTTGGAGAATTGAAAAAACAAACAACTGCAAAACTCGATATTGATGATGCAGTGTATGCTTGTGAATTGAGCGTTGAAGCAATTCGCAGTAACTGGATAACCAAGCGGCAGTTTTCCCCCTTGCCGAAGTTTCCGGGAGTTACAAGAGACGTGGCTTTTACCGTGGAAGCGGCTCTTCCGCAAAAAGAAGTCGAGGAAGTGTTGCATGAAGCGGGAGGGGCGTTGCTGAAAAAAGTTGCGTTATTCGATGTTTACATTGGTGAACAGCTTGGCGCCGGCAAAAAAAGTCTTGCGTACGCTTTGGAGTTTCAATCCTCCGATCGTACATTAAAAGACGATGAAATTGATGAGGCACTTGCCGCTGTCATTCAAGCTGTTCAACTCAGGTGTCATGGAACGTTACGAAGTTAAAGCACGGGTATAACGTGCCTGCTATCGAAAGAACAGGAGTAGAATTTGCCTGATCAGCACATAGAAGCTGAACCCGAACAAAAGCAAGACCTGCGGCGCATGGAGGAATCTCTTCAAAAATTATGGGAGAAGGCGCGGCTCGTATCGGATTCGCTCATTCGCTTGAAGTCTGAAAACAAGGAACTTCGAGACAGGATTGCGAGTTTAGCATCACAGGAGCATCAGGCAACGAATGAGCTCCGGAGCAAACTGAGCGAGATCGAACAAATACGTGTCCAGCTCAGCGAAGCACAATCAAACGGACACAATCTCTTATCAAAGGAGGAAACAGACGCACTCAAAATCCGGCTGAAGGAATTGATTGTTAAAATCAATTCACGCTTGTGAACGAAGCTGGCTGCGGTCGCTGTAAAATAATAGAGTGAACGATTCGATAATTTCTATAGAATTGACCCAAGCAATGAACGGTAAAAGTATCCGCGTCAAAATTTTTGGAAACGAATATCCCCTTCGCGGGGAAAATGAAGATTTCACAAAACGCATTGCCTCGTACGTTGACGGTATGCTGACGAAGATTCATGATAAAATTCCCGAACAACCGCCGCTGACCGTCGCTGTTCTGACCGCATTGAATATCACCGAGGATTTAATGAAAGAACAGGATAGGAATGCTCTCGATATCGAGCATATCGAGGTTGAGATCGAAAAACTTTCCAATTATCTGGATAATTGCTTGGCTGCAGAACCGGTGAATTCCGCCTCTCTGCAGTAACGACGCATCGTTCTTTTTAAAAACGTGCGGAAATATTTACAGCCGCCTCATCAGCCTTAATCAATTCATATTAAAGAACCTTTCTATTAATATGGGAGCTTGACTCATAAGTGTGGAGCGCATGCCGCTGTTCCGGGTTCTTCGGGATCCGGAAGAATCTGCGATGACTTCCGGTCTTCGATCGGGAAGAGCAGATCGTGGAAGTGTGAAATGCTTAGGCAAGTACCCACCGTGTTTGAAAAGAGGTTCTTTCAAATACATTTGATTGGGGCGATGAGTGCGGTTTTTTTTTTAAGATTCTGGAAAGAGGACATCTATGGATCCATATATTTTAATACTATTAGGAGCTGCAATCGGTGGCGGGTCGTTCTTCCTTGGCTGGCTGCTTAATGCGCGGAGCGGTCACAACAAGGTGCTGGGCGCAGAGGGCCATGCAAAAAAAATAATTGAAGAAGCGGAAAAAGAAGCCGCTACAGCAAAGCGCGAAAAAATGCTGGAAGTCAAGGACGAGTGGTACAAAAAGAAAAAAGAATTTGAAAGCGAAGCCCAGGGAAAGCGCAATAAATTTCAGGCATACGAAAAACAAATCGCCAACCGCGAGGAAAATGTCGAACGCAAGCTTGATCTTCTGACAAAAAAAGAAACCGCACTGCAGTCGGCCGGTAAAGATCTGGCAGACCGCCAAAAACGCGTAAGCGAACGCGAAAAAGAACTGGAGCGGCTTGTTGAAGAAGAAAATTTGCGTCTTGAAAAAATCTCCGGTATTACAAGGGAAGAAGCAAAAAAATATCTCCATCAAAATCTTATTGAATCTGTAAAGTCGGAATCGGTTCAGATGCTGAAAGATATGCGCGATACTGCGCGTGTCGAGGCAAAAAAAGAGGCTCAAAAAACAATCGTACAGGCCATTCAGCGCTCTGCAGCGGACTTTACACTGGAAACGACAGTAAGCGTTTTAAATGTCGGAAGCGATGAAATGAAAGGTCGTATCATCGGGCGCGAAGGAAGAAATATCCGCGCGTTTGAAGCGGCTACGGGTATCGATGTTATTGTAGACGATACGCCCGAGGCTGTGATTCTGTCGGGATTCGATCCGTTCCGCAGGGAAGTTGCACGTCTGGCTCTTGAACGGCTGATCGCCGACGGGCGCATCCATCCGGCTCGCATCGAAGAAGTTGTGGAAAAAGTGCGCAAAGAACTGGAAGAGGAAATCGTTCACACCGGAGAAAATACACTGCTGGAAATCGGGCTTCATACTGCTCATCCGGAAATCGTCAAGCATATCGGCAAGATGAAATACCGTTCAAGTTACGGCCAGAATCTGCTTCAGCACAGCATTGAGGTGGCGTACTTGACCGGTATTATGGCGTCGGAATTACGGCTCGATCCTATGCTTGCAAAACGTGCGGGTCTGCTGCACGATATAGGCAAGACAATCGACAAGAGCGTAGAAGGGCCTCATGCACTGCTCGGGTACGAATTGTGCAAAAAATATGAAGAACATGCGATCGTTTGCAATGCCGTTGGTTCCCACCATGAGGATATTCCCATGGAACATCCGATCTCTGCGCTCGTTCAGGCAGCCGATGCCATCAGCGGTGCTCGTCCCGGCGCACGCCGTGAATCTGTCGAAGAATATATCAAACGGCTTGAAAAATTAGAAGGCATAGCAAAATCGTTCAATGGCGTTATGAATACATATGCTATTCAAGCGGGACGTGAAGTTCGTGTTATTGTCAGTCATGATAAATTAGACGACGCAGCGGCCGATCAGCTGGCGCACGATATTGCAAATAGAATCGAACAGGAAATGGAGTATCCCGGACAAATCAAAGTTGTCGTTGTGCGGGAATTTCGTTCGATTGCGGTGGCAAAATAATTTGCAGAATTCGATGCCGGAATTTAGCTGAATCAATTGCATAATGATGATTGACAAAAAGCAGCAGCGCTGAAAAACGGGCAGAACTGATGGCGAAGAAGAAAAAAGATTTTTATACGATTGGTGTTACAGGAGGAATCGGCAGCGGAAAATCCACTGTGGCGGACATGTTCTCGCGTCTTGGTATTCCCGTTCTTTCTGCCGATACGCTGTCGAAAGAAATAAGCGCGACCGATGTATCGGTTCGGAAAAAACTTGCTGCATTGTTGGGGCCGGAATCCTACAACAGCGAAGGAAAGCTGAATACGGCATATGCTGCCTCCAGGATCTTTTCCAACACTGCACTGCGCAAAAAAGTCGAAGCGATTTTACATCCTGCCGTTAAGGCGGAAATCTCACGCCGGACAGATCTCCTGAAGGAAGCGGGTCACTCGATGGCTGTTGTCGAGGCAGCGCTCGTTTATGAATCCGGCATGGAGAAATATCTTGATGCTGTGATCGTCGTTGATGCTGTGGAATCAATTCGAGTGCGTCGTGTGCAGGAACGGGATCATTCCGGCGAGAAAGACATTCATGTCCGCATGCGTGCTCAGAGCGATCCGCAAAGAACGGCGGCAAAAGGCGACTATGTCATCGCGAACAACGGGTCTTTCGAAGAACTTGAAGAAAAAGTAAAACTTCTTTTTTCCGTATTTCAAAAATTAACGAACGAGGAATAACGTGTTTGAGAGCTGGTTCCAAAAAGATGAAAAATATTTTTTTCATACCTATCACCGCCTGCCGCTTGAAATAGAGCGGGCTGAAGGCATCTACATTTACACAAAAGACGGTCAACGCTGCACCGATTTCTTCGGCGGGCTTGCCGTGAATGCTGTCGGCCATTGTCATCCCCGTGTTATTGCAGCCATAGAAAAACAGATACACCGCTACATGCATGTCTCGAACTATTTTCTTCAGGAACCTCAAGTCGAACTGGCGGAACGGCTCGTGAAAATCACCGGGTATGAAAAGGTTTTTTTCTCAAACAGCGGCGCGGAAGCAGTCGAAGGAGCTATAAAACTTTCCCGGAAATGGGGCAAAAAAAACGGTAAGAGACGTTTGCTCTCCTTGAGTAATTCGTTCCATGGAAGAACGATGGGAGCTTTATCGCTGACCGAAAGGCCGAAATACCGGGATGGTTATGAACCGTTTTTACCGGATACCGATTCCGTAGAATTCAACAATGTTCAAGACCTGGTCCAAAAGACGAATCCAGAGACGCTTGCCGTCATTCTTGAGTTCATCCAGGGTGAAGGCGGTGTGAATGTTGTGAGCTCCGAATTCGTTAAATCTTTGACCGCTCTCCAAAAGCAATTCGGTTTTTTAATCATTGCCGATGAGATTCAGGCGGGGGCGGGGAGAACCGGAAAATTTTTTGCGTTTCAGAATTTTGACGTGAAGCCCGATATCGTCGTTTTAGCCAAAGCAATCGGCGGCGGCCTGCCTTTAGGCGCAATTCTCGGAAACGGCCGTGTGGCGGATGTCTTTACCGGCGGATCGCATGGCACAACTTTTGGCGGTAATCCGGTTGCATGCGCGGCAGGATGCGCCGTTTTGGATGAGATCATTGAAAAAAAGCTTATGAATAAAGCATCCGATATCGGCGTCTCTCTCAAATCCAAAGCATTGGATCTCCAATTAGATTATCCCCGGAGAATAAAGGAAGTGCGCGGAATGGGATGTATGATCGGCATCGAACTATTTGAAGATGCTCAACCTCTCGTTGACGAATTGCTCTTGCGCGGATTTTTGGCAAATTGTACGAATAAAACGGTTCTGCGCCTGCTTCCTCCGTTCCTCGTGGAAGAGGAACAGTGCGTCGCTCTCATGTCCGAAATACGTTCGATTTTCCAGACGAAACAATAACCGGATGCCGGCAGTCGTAGAGCGCCGGAAGATTTTTAACCGGTAGGGAAAAGAAAATGTTCGAACAGGATTCTCTTCTTGAAAAAACCGGGTGACACATCAGACACACGGATATTTATACTCTTACTATGACTACGATTGGGGACATATTGATTCGATATAGAAGGATATTGTGTCTTCTCGCTTACTTTGTTCTTTTTTCGCACGGGGTGCTTTCACAATATTTTCTCAATCAATGGACGACGACGAACGGTTTACCGCAGAACTCCGTCAATGCCATTGCCCAGGACGGGGACGGATATTTGATCCTGGGAACATTCGGCGGACTTGTAAAATTCGACGGGATAAAATTTACACATATCGATATCATCGATAATTCGATGTTGTCGAATCGGATTCTATCGCTTCTCATCGATAATCAACAAACGCTATGGATCGGAACAGAAGGGGGAGGTTTAACGCGTTTCCGAAACGACTCCATCCGGAATTTTGCAGAAGCCGACGGGCTTGATGATGAAGTGGTTACGGCTTTGTGCACAGACCGATCGGGGCGGTTGTGGATCGGAACCCGAAACGGAATACAAAGTATCTTGCACGACACGATCCGGCATGAACTGCTGCCGGCGTCGCACAACCACCGCTGGGTTTATTCTCTCTATCAAGATTCTCAGGGAATTCTTTGGGCCAACATCGGGGGGGATGTCTATAGAAAAGCAGAGAAAGGGGATTTTGAGAAGGTCGTTTTTTGTACGCAAAATAAATTTGGTTCTCGTGTCTTTCTCTGTGAAGATCACGAAAATCGATTATGGTTCCGTGATGGACAGAGTATCGGAGCTGCAACGGATCACTCACTCTTTCAAAAAAAAATGTCTCTGTCATTCCGTATTAAACGGGAATATGAACACATGATTGAAGACAGTGTTCATAATTTCTGGTTCGGATCGCTCGAAGGCGGACTTTTCGACGGAGGCGTGGAATTATCAAAACCGCAATTCACTTCGTATGCACTGCCTTACGGCCAAAGCGGCTTTCACGTCCGCTGTGCATTTATCGATCGCGAGGGAAATCGATGGTTCGGCACCGAAGGAGACGGGCTGATCCAAATCAAGGAAAAAAAGATTTCAATTATTTCAACCGGACAGGGTCTTTCGAATGAAATTATCGAGCCGGTTATGGAAGATACCAAAGGAAATATCTGGGTCGGAACGAATTGCGGGGGGCTTAATAAAATTTCGCCGGACGGTAAAATATCGCAGATACCTTTGAATATGCAATCATCGCCGCTCTGTGTCTGGTCGCTCGCAGAGGATCAGCGCGGCGTTATTTGGGTTGGAACATACGGCGACGGGCTCTATTGCCTGGAAGGAAAAAACATTAAGGTCTTTAACGACCGGAACGGATTGACAAATAACGTCGTCCTTGCCCTTCAAGCCGATCAAGCGGGCAATATGTGGATCGGAACGAACGGCGGCGGTCTGATTGTATATCGCGGCGGAAAATTTACTTCGTACAGGCAGAAAGACGGATTAGTCAATGATAATGTCCGGTATATCTACGAAGATCGCGACAGCTCGCTATGGATCGGCACACTGGGAGGGCTTTCACATTTTGTCAAAGGCAGGTTCACGAATTATACAACTGCAGACGGGTTGACAAATAATTACATAAGGGCGGTTTATCGTGATGCGGACGGGATTCTATGGATCGGAACATACGGGGGCGGATTGTCAGCGTATTCAGAAGGTATTTTTAAGTCGATCACAACAAAGAACGGACTGTTCGATAATGTAGTCTCAACTATCGTCGATGACGGCAAAGGCTTTTTTTGGATAACCTGTAACAGGGGAATCTATTGTGTGAATCGCCGGCTTCTTGTCGATTTTATCAATAACCGGGTTTCAGAAATTTATTGCACATCATACGGTGTGGAGGAAGGTTTGGTCAGCTGTGAAACGAATGGCGGGTTCCAGCCGGCTGCATGGAAGACCAGAGACGGCCGTATTCTATTCCCTACGGTCAAAGGGCTTGGAGTTTTGCCGCTCGCCGGCGCATCCATAACGGATGCGCACATACCTCCGGTTCTCATAGAGAGAATTATTGTCGATCAGAATGAATATGCATCCGGACCGAAAATAATAATTCCGTACGGCAACCAGCACATAGAAATTCAATACACGGCGCCGAGCTTTTCGGATTATCGACATCTGGCATTTAAATTCAGATTAGAGGGTCTGCAAAAAGATTGGGTCATAGCAGGTTTGCGCCGGTCGGCATTTTATTCCGGTTTACAGCCGGGCGATTATCATTTTCAGGTCATCGCCGCAAACAACGGTATATGGAATCAGATCGGCGCCATGCTCGATATAACGGTGCCTCAGCCCTGGTGGGGAACATGGAAATTTCGCATTTTTGTTCTGTTGGTTGTCGTGCTGACTGGTTTTCTTTTTTACCTTAAAAGGAGCCGGAGACGTTTGCAAAAGGATTCGGAACATTTAGAATTTTCAAGAAAATTGATTGACTCTGTAGAACAAGAACGAAGGCTTATCGCATCAGAACTCCATGACAGCATCGGACAGGATCTGCTGATTATTAAAAACCGTGCTCTGCTGGCTCTTCAAGAGCCGAATAAAAAGAACATGATAGAACAGATTAATGAGATATCGTCTTCCGCTTCCAATGCGATTGATCAAACGCGGGAAATTTCGTATAATCTTCGGCCGTACCAAATTGATCAGCTCGGTCTGAAAAAAGCTCTTGAGTCGATGATACATCGCATGACAAAAGCGTCTTCAATAAATTTAATTGTGCACATCGGCGAAATAAATGAAGTCGTGCCGAAGGAATGGCGCATACATCTGTACAGGATTGTTCAGGAATGTATGCATTATATAATCAAACAAGCGGACGCAAAAGAACATCGTTTATCTGTGCTCTTCAAGGAACCGAACATCGTTATTGAAGTTTTCGACGATGGAGATAGATCTATTAAAACGAATGAGCAGAAGAGATCGCACCAACACAGAAGCGTCGAATTGAACAGCATGTCGGAACACATACGAATTTTAGGCGGAACGCTTCAGCTTCACTCGATCTCCGGCAAGGGCACGGAACTTCGAATTGAAATTCCATTGCGAGGGTATTTACATGAATAAGGAGAGAATAAGAATTGTTATTGCGGATGATCATCCGATTTTTCGCAAAGGCCTTCGGCATGCAATAGAAACAGACCGCGAGCTTGAAATTGTCGGAGAGGCTCAGGATGGAATGCAGGCGCTCGAACTGATCGAAGAACTCAAGCCGGCGGTTATCGTGCTCGACATCGAGATGCCGCGTAAAACAGGTCTGGAGGTTGCAAGGGATATTCAAAAAAGGAATCTCCCGGTTGAGATAATATTTTTAACAATGTATAAAGATGAAGATATGTTTAACGAAGCAATGAGTCTCGGCGTTAAAGGGTACGTATTAAAAGAATGCGCTGTGAGCGATTTAGCGATGAGTGTAAAGACGGTTATTGCCGGTCATCACTTTATAAGTCCTGCAGTCTCCGAACTCTTAGTCAATCGCAATGACCGGGCACGCGTACTCGTTCGAAGAAGGCCGCAGATGGAAGACCTGACGGTAACGGAAAAAAAAGTGCTGAGGCTCATTGCTGAAAATAAAACGAGCAAAGAAATCGCAATATCGCTGCACGTCAGCTATCGCACGATTGAAAATCATCGCTCAAATATTTGCAACAAATTGGATATTCATGGAAGTCATTCGCTTTTGAAATTTGCAATTGAACATAAATCTTTTCTTTAAGTAGTACAATCCTTCCCCTTTCACAAGAGTCGTTTCCTTTCGTTTTATTCTTTTGAAGTAAATCGAAAAAATAGGTAGACACACTTAGCTTCCTAAGTGTGTAAATCTGTTGTTCTGTGCGTCCTTTCCTATGTTGCATTCCAGCGAATTATCCGATTTTGAAGTGCGAAGTATGCGTAAAATGGAATGTCATATATGAAACGATTGCTTATTGTAGAAGACAGCCTGCAATTCCGTCATCTTCTTATCGATTTGCTCCACGGATATTACGATAAGATTTATGAATGTTCGGGCAGCGGTAATGCGGTGAAAGCGTATAAAAAATTTAAACCCGACTATGTTCTCATGGACGCGGAGATGAAAGAGCATAACGGGTTTGCTGCAACAAGGCAGATAAAAACCACGTATCCGGACGCACGCGTGGTTCTCCTGTCTTCTTATAATGACCCCGAAGTGTACCGAGAAGCAAAAACAGCAGGTGCCGAACAAACAGTACACAAAGAGAATCTCTTGGATCTGAAAAAAATCATTTTATAAAAAACAAAAAGGCATCTTCTTTTCTTCGTGAAAAAAAATCAGCCGATATTGATTCCAAAGAAAGCATCGATGAATATGTCCGTCCATATGTGCAGGCTTGTTCTTGCCGGCATATTGATGATGTCGTGCGCGGGATACATGCAGGCGCAAACGCCTATCTCGCTCTATAACAGTTTCTCCGGATTGGTGAATTACACTGTCATCGGCGGCTCGCTCCGCACCAGTTCGAACTCAGTGAATGCGTGCGCAGTGGGTACTTCCGGCAGCTCGACGCTCAATGTGCCGGTCGGTTCCACGATAGTGGGTGCATATTTGTATTGGGCTGGATCAGGCTCAACTTCCGATTACACTGTAAATCTGGACGCGCAAGTTTATACTGCTCCTGTTTCGCGTCAATTTACAGCGCCCAATCCTGCCAACGGCAACATGATGTTTTCCGGATTTGCCGATGTTACGGCCTATGTCGCAGGGAAAGGAAACGGGTCGTATACATTTTCAGGTCTGACTGTCAATACAGCCAATCCATGGTGCTCAAGCCAAAACGTATGTGCGGGCTGGGGCATGGTTGTGGTTTACCAGAATGCCAACGAACTCCGGCATACGATTAATGTTTATGACGGCTTTGAGGCGTTCTATGGCAGCGAAATTATTTTCAATCCAAACAATTTTTATGTGCCCTACAGCCATGTTGACGGCAAGATGACCCATATTACATGGGAGGGCGATCTGGAAAACTCGGCTGCGTTGAACGGGTTCTCTGAAAATCTGGGCTTCGACGGACAAATTCTGACTGACGCGGTAAACCCTGTCAACAATCAATTTAATTCCGTAAGCAACGCCCTTACGCCCGATACTACATGGGGCGTCGATATCGATACATATGACGTGACGAATTATCTGCACTCCGGCGATACGGTAGCGACTTCGGTATATTCGAGCGGAGGAGATGCCGTCTGGCTAAGCTGCGAAGTTATTTCTGTCTCCGATACTTCGAATTCGGATATGTCGATTACGAAGATGCACACCGTTCTCAGCGGAGCATACAGCGGCGGAGTCATCGCCGGCGGTCATATACAGTACACGCTCACAGCTGCGAATAATGGGCCGGATACGACCGGGACCGTTACAGTGCGCGACAGCCTGCCGAGCGGCGCACAGTTTATCTCTTTCACTGGTTCGGGATGGATTGTCGACAGCACGGCAAAACCGGTTTATAAATTTACGCATACCGGAACCCACGCGCCCAACGCGGCT
This sequence comes from Ignavibacteriota bacterium, assembly GCA_003162695.1. Classification (GTDB taxonomy): domain Bacteria; phylum Bacteroidota; class Ignavibacteria; order UBA10030; family UBA10030; genus Fen-1254. Next base: position 35,105 of record PMML01000122.1, read on the forward strand.
ATACCGTCAATCGCAATCACGGCCTATGTCACGGCAAATTATATTACATCCACGGCAGGCTTGACGATGTACAATACCGCAACCGTATCCAGTCCGCAGTTCGACCGCCGTCCATGGAATAATACGGCAACAGACAGTGTAACCATGTATACGCCGCTGTTTTTGACATCGACAAAAAAATATACCGATGTCAGCGTCAATGGAACGTATCCGGTTGTGAATGACACATTACAGTATACAATCAAAGTAACGAATACCGGCAATTATGCCGTTTCAAGCGGCAACGCCAATCCGATTTCAATCGTCGATTCGCTGCCGTCGGATTATACGATTCTGAGTATCGTAAGGGGAGCGGGCACATTTGACAATACAGGAAAGACAATAACCTTTGCTCCAATTACTGCGCTTGCTCTCAATGGGAGCGACTCGGTTATATATAGAGTAAAGGTCGGTTCGACATTTACAGGCGATAATCTTTTTATCAATAGAGCGCATATAACTGCATCGACCGTCAAACAATTGGTAAAAGATACAGCGGCCCCCTCACCTGTGCTCTCCTTGACAAAGTATTTCGATGCAGGCAAGAGCAAGAACGGCGATACAACCCAATATCATATTATTGTCAAGAACCTTTCAGTAATAAACTCTTCACTCGGCACTATGTCGTACGATACGCTTTATGGAACCGGCTACACCTTTGTTGCCGGATCACAGACAGCATCTTCGGGAACGACGATTGCGTATGCCGCATTAACAGGCACACAAGGACGGCTCACATGGACGATCGGGACTTTAACACCAGGCGCTGCCGATACGCTGAACTTTAAAATACTGATAAACACAGCCACTACAACAATTCGTGATACGGCATTCGTTGTAAATTCAGAGCGCTTCAGAACCGCATCGAACGGCACATTGCAATATATATCGGCAAACCATACAGGCGTAATAACCGGTCCCGCAGTTATTTTGCCAGCCGATACTATTTATTATACACTGACCGATGAAGATCTAAATACATCTGCAGCGACAGTGCAGACTCTTAAATGCATAGTCATCGATTCGATAACTGTCAAAGGCTCGCATGAACGTGATTCGGTTGCTTTCACTGAAACCGGCGTTAATACCGGTATTTTTACGGGCAAGATAATTTCGAAATACGGTACGAGCGCCGGAACGAATTTTAATAATACTACGATCAATGTACAGCCTAACGATACAATTATAGTCCTTTATACGGATGCTCTTGATTCCGCCAATTACGCAAATCGTATAAGAAGTTGGAAGACCGGAGTCAACGCTGGCAATACAGGAACACTGATCGGCACATCGACCATCTATTCGGGAAATTTAATCTCTTATACACTGAGTGATGCAGACCTCAATAGAAATCCTTCCGTTGCGGAAAAATACATTCTGGCTGATACCAATAAAGTTACAGGCGAAGTGGAAAATGTGACATTTACCGAGACTGGAATCAATACGGGCGTATTTACCGGAAACATCCCTACTGTCTATGGAACGACTGCTGGAACGAATAACAGCGGTGCCTTTAATGTGAAGAACGGCGACAGCCTTCGAATTACATATTTCGATGCCGTCACAACATCCGGAGCGAGTGCAATTATCAGTTGGACGACAAAAGTTCTCGGCGGTTATACAGCATCACTTGCCGCAACCGCTCAGATTTATCCTTGGAATTCAATTCAGGTTGTCGTTAAAGATAAGGACTTGAATAAAAATCCTTCGGTTGTCGAAAGTTATACGGTTCGCGATTCCGATAAAGTGACAAACCAATATCAGGATATTTCTATAACGGAGAATAGTGCAAACGACAGCGTGTTTATCGGATATATCAGCACTCGTTATGGAATTATTACCGGAGCAAATAATATCGGATATATCTATGTTCAGCAGGGAGACTCGCTCCGCGTTTCATATCTGGACACCATGCAGACGAACGGCAGTGCGGGTTCTCTCCTGACTGCAATGACACATGTGCTGGGAGGTCATCCGGCAACTTTGACGGTCAATAAATCATCGATGTATCCGGGTGATTCTGTCCTTATCGCGGTATCCGATACAGACCTTAATAGAAATACATCTTTAATAGAGAGTTATTCTGTCATCGATTCGAATATAGTAACCCACGAATGGGAAACGGTAACGGTTAAAGAAACCGCCGCGAACACGGGAATATTCCAGGGATATGCTCATACAAAATTTGGATCGACTGCAGGAACAAATAATGACGGTATTTTAAATGTTAAAACAGGCGATTCGCTCGTTGTCACCTATATCGATACCGTAACAACAAACGGCGCTCCAGGCTTGACGCTGAAAGCAGGTACGGGAATAAGGGGCGGCGCTACTGCGGCCCTCAGCGGGACCCTTGCGATTTTACCGGGTGCAACAATCATCGATACACTCAAAGACGTCGATCTTAATAGAAATGCTTCGCTTGCAGAAACATACGCTCTCCGTGATACAAGCAAGAACGGACAAATTGATACGGTGACTTTTACGGAAACCGGAGTGAACACCGGAATTTTCACTGCATCGGTACCAACGACGTTTGGCGTTACAAAAGGATCAAACGGAAAGAATGTAACATTCAAGGCGCAGGCCGGCGATACCATCACGCTTGCCTATTATGATACGCTTCAAACGAATGGCGGCAGCGCATGGCTGTACGCAAAGACAGTCGTAACCGGCGGAAATACGGCCGCTCTGAAAGCAACTCCTGCAATTTTACCGGGTGCTTCGGCAGTCGACACTTTAATAGATGCAGATCTCAATAAAAACGTATCGGTGGCGGAAACGTATTCGCTGCGCGATACAAGCAGAAACGGTCAGATTGATACCGTAACATTTACAGAAACGGGAGTGAATACGGGTGTCTTTACGGCATCGGTTCCAACTGTCTTCGGAACGACGAAAGGCGCGAACGGGAAGAACGCAACTTTTAATGCTCAAGCCGGTGACACGCTTTATCTTTTCTATACCGATACACTTGCGGCAAACGGCGGACCCGGCGCGGCATTGGTAACAAAAACGGCTGTTCTCGGCGGATATGCTGCGCAGCTTAAAGGAAGTACATCCGTTGTGCCGGGTCTTGCAATTCTCGATACGATTGTTGATCTGGATTTAAATAGAAACATCAGTGCGGCTGAAATCTATACCTTCCGCGATACGAGTTCGAACGGGCAAATCGACACCGTAACTTTCACAGAGACCGGTGTGAACACAGGAATCTTCACGGCAACCATTCCGACTGCATACGGAAAAATAAAAGGGACAAATGGAAAGAATGTCACGTTTAACGCAGCGGGTGGAGACACGGTATGCATTATCTATAAAGATACCATGACGACAAACGGCGGGCCGGGCGCAATCCTGCAGTTCAAGTGTGGTGTCGTGAATCCGCTCATGACGTTGACTAAATCGGTCGATAAAAGCCACGGGAAGCCCGGTGATACGCTCACTTATTCGATGACGTATAAAAACACCGGAACAGCGAATGCAACATTCGTAACACTAACCGATCCAAGTCCGAACAATACGACTTACGTTGCGAATTCGGTAACG
>PMML01000082.1 GCA_003162695.1 Ignavibacteriota bacterium
TCGATGACCGGCTTGTTGGGTACTGCTTGCGGGAACGGAACGTAAATCGCGGATCGGTTGGAAAGTCCCTCGTTGAACTGATCCGGGATCTTCTTCACCGGACACTTCTGCTGGCACACACCACAGCCGTTGCACAGCTTCTCGTCGATCTTGCGCGCCTTCTTGCGGATGGTCGCTTTGAAGTTGCCGATGAAGCCTTCCAGCTTTTCCAGCTCGGAATAGGTGTAGAGCGTGATGTTCGGATGGCGCGCCACCTCGACCATGCGCGGGGTGAGAATGCACTGCGAACAATCGAGCGTCGGAAACGTTTCCGAAAGCTGAGCCATGTGGCCGCCGATGGACGGATCTTTTTCCACAAGGACGACCTTCTGTCCGCCGTTTGCAATATCCAGCGCCGCCTGAATGCCGGCAATGCCGCCGCCGATAACGAGAGCGGTTTTCGTGACCGGAACTTTGATCGGGTTCAGCGGCTTATTGCGCTTGACTTTTTCAACCATCATCGACACGAGGTCGACGGCTTTATCGGTGGTGGCATCTCCTTTGGCATGAACCCAGGAACATTGCTCGCGCAGGTTCGCCATTTCGCAGAGGAACGGATTTAATCCCATTTCTGCACATGCTTTTCGGAAAGTCGGTTCATGCATGCGGGGCGAACATGCGGCGACTACAACTCCGTCGAGTTTCTTTTCTTTGATGGCTTCCCGGATAAGACTTTGTCCCGGTTCGGAACACATATATTTATAATCGACGCTGAGTTCGACACCCGGAATGGCAGCGCAAGTTTTTGCTACTTTCGCACAATCCACCGTTGCACCGATATTCTCACCGCAATGGCAGATAAAAACTCCGATTCGTGACATCAAGAACTCTCTTTAGTTTACGCGACTGCAGCCTTCAGGGCCGCAGGAACATTTTGCTGATTCTTTTGCTTTCCCTGCAACGATACCGGCACGAAATGCCGCTGCAGACCCAGCTGCTTCGGGGTCAGGCCGAGCGCAAGGCCTATTGCCTGCGTTATATATAATACGGGAATATCGTATTTTTTCCCGGCAACTTTTTCGATTTCGGCGCGGCGCATATCCAGATTGGAATGACACATGGGACATGCAACGATCACCGCCTGCGCGCCGCGAACGACGGCATCTTCCAGAATATCCCCGCACAATTTTCCGACGATATCCGTTCTCGTAATTGAAAAACTCGCGCCGCAGCATTCGGTTTTCATGCCCCAATCCAGCGGAGCCGCTCCGATCCGCTTCATCAATTCGTCCATCTGCACCGGATCCTCCATGCGCTCCGCATGAACGACGCTCTTGGGACGAACAAGAAGGCATCCGTAATAACATGCAACTTTGTACGGAAAAAACGCGGGAAAAGCTTTTACCGTTTCCGGAGTCAGGAGATGATCCAGTACTTCCAGAATATTTTTTATCGTCGTCGAACCGGAATACGGCATATTCATTATTTTGACAACTTCATCGCGGGTTTTCTGCTCTGCAGCCATTTCCGTTTTTGCGGAAGCGAGGCGATTATAACATGCAGCGCACGGAACGACGAGTTCATCGATATTTTGCTGTTCCGCTTGAGCAAGAATTTTTGCCGGAAGCGCAAGAGATAAAAGATGATCGACCGCATGAGCGGAACTCGCCCCGCAGCAATTCCATCCTTCCACTTCTTTCAGCTCCAGACCGATCTTCGGAGCGATGGCATGGAGGGATTCCGCATATTCGCGCGCCGATCCTTCGAGCGAACAGCCTGGATAGAGTCCGATTTTCATATGTTCCCTCCTCTGGCTGCAAAAATACGGCTGACAAGTTTTTTTCTGAACTGGGGAATGAGGGAAAGTTTTCCTTTTTCGAACATCACGGGAGCAACGGCAATATCCTGCATCAGGTGGCCGGTTCGGAGTTTATAATCGGCGACGAAACCCATTTCCCACAGACGCCCGAAACGGCGAATGGTACCGAGAAACGATCGATGGAAGGAAACGATATCTTTAGCCTTCGGATGGACAAGTTTGTGCTTGAGCGATTCGGCGCGGAGGACATCCATGACTTTCGGCAGGTCTACTTCCATCGGACACCGGGCAATGCAGGTATGACAGGTCAGGCACAGCCAAATGCTGTAACTACCGAGTACGTGTTTATCTGCTTCCGATGATTGCAGCTGCAAATGCCTGAGAACGACGCTTGGGGCGATGTCCATCTCCGATGCAGCCGGACATCCGGCGGAACATTTGCCGCATTGGTAGCAGCGCTGGACCGACACGCCGGTTTTCTGCCGGATCGTACCTGCGAGGAATGAATCCTCATGAGGTTCTGAATGTAACATACAATTTCCTTGACGAACGCTCGGTAATGCGAATACGTCCTCAGGAAAGCGCTTGGCGGGAATGACACCGGAAGGATTGTATTTGCAAAGACAACGATAATGTCCTTGCCGAACACAATAAATGTTTTATGCTCAAATGATCCGATATCATAATACTTAAATTTTTATCTCTTTGATCTTTTACAATGAAAATATTTTTTTCGTGTACCAAGTGATCCTGTTCTGCGCTCAATTTTAATGGTATAAAGATAGAGAAAAAATAATGCGGAAAAAAATATTTATGAGCTTTTTTAATGTGAATAATCATTATTTTCTTTTCATTTTCCAAAGGTTTTTCCCCGATTTCATCATTAATTTCAAGATGTTGCGGGATTTTTGTTCCACAGAACCCAATCGATACCGGCGTCTGCAGCCTGCTGGGTTGACGTCGATAGTCACCGCGGTCGGCCGCTGCAATGGGAATTTCATGTATTAAAAACATGCAGATCAGTTACACTATCCGGAATAGATGATCTTACTTATAATTAAATCCAATGAACAATTGAATTCTTGTCGTGCCGTGAATAAAATTCAAATCCACGCCGATAGGTACTCTTAATTTTTCTAAGATCAATTGATGATATATATTTATTCCAAGGCCTACCCCGATAGGATCGAAAACCGGACCCAATCCGCCGCCGATAGATCCGTACCGGCAGCCGAAATATCCCCAGCCATGAGGAAACACAATTCCCTGTTCGATGCCTAAAAGCATAATTCCTGCTTCACCATAACCTGTTAAATCGCCGTTTGAATAAGGAAGTTCTATCTGCCAGCCGAAAGCCGAGTGTATTCCATCTTTCAAATCGGAATTTCCGCTATTGGTAAGATATCCCATACCGGCACGGGGTCCGAATAATTGAACATCTTGACAGTACAGATGAAGAGAGAAGCAGAGAAGTGCGAAAAACAATAATCGTATTTTCATATCATCTCCATATTTGTTTATTTTGACGTCCTGCGGGCAACTTTGCCGGCACCCGGTCATTGTGATAAAAAAACGCCTGCGTTCCTACATCGTCCATGGCTCGGCATGAATGTCCAGCTCATCGGACCATTTTTCATGCAGAGCTGATATTTCCTGCATAATGTTTTCGGGAAGCGGCATAAAATTATCCTTTGCAGTAAGGAACTCATTCAGATTTTCAATTTTACTCGTTGAGCCAACGGTAGCAATAACCAGCGGAAAACTGTGCGCAAACCGAACGCAGAATTCCGTCCAGCTTTTTACGCCGGATTTTTCGAATATCGGCGCGACTTCAACCGCACGTTTTTGCAGGTAATTTTTCCAGGCAAAGCCCGGTACGTCGCGCAGGTTATGGACTGGCCCGCCGGAGACAGTCCGCATGGCAATAATCGGCTGGTTCTTTTTGACAATTTCATTCCAAAGAGCGTTGGATGCAAATCGCTGCAGCGGGTTGAGATAAAATATAAACCCGTCAACGATGCTTTCCGTATAACCGCCGCGCAGGGCTCGCAACAGCGCATCCGATGTCCACGGGAATGCTTCTGCAACAAATCCCTGAACAAGTCCTTCATCTTTCAAATCCTGAAACACTCTGTAGCAGTTCCCGCCGCCGGCAAAATCCTCCGCGAGTTCTCCGCCGAGACAAAGCTGTCCAAGCTGCATCCCGGCCAAGCCGAGCGGCTTAAGATTTTCTTCAATCACACCCCTGATCTGGTTAATATTGTCCCAGCCGATTTTAATGATAAGCTTAGGTACTTTCGACGGTTCTTCTGCAAAAGCTTCTCCAAGCACTTCAAGAGCATTTCCGTACATCCTGGATGTGTGAAACCAGACGCCGGCGTCCATTGCAGCATGTGCAATTTTGATTCTTTCCTTGCGCGGAATTTTATCGTCGCCAAGTCTCGTTGTGCCGTATATGTAACGGGTTATTCCGTTTAATGCCGGTCGGTTCATTGACATAACATAGGCCTTTCAACAGTTTTAAAAATATGTTCAGAGAGAAATGTTTTGAAACCTGTCAGAACTCTGTGCTTGTCTTTTATTCTAATCGATACGTTTAAAGACCTGCTCTAAAACGACTTCATCGATTTTCTTGCCGCCTTCGAAATGTGAATAGTGTCCGGAAGTGTACCACATATCGCCTTCGACTTTAAACTTGAACTCAAGCGATGTTCCGATGTATTGCGGAGCATAGAAGAATTCAGTCGTCTCTGTGTACGTATCTCCGGCTACTTTGTAGGTACCGGCTCCGAATGCATCCGCATACGCCGAGATGGAATCCCGCTGCGTCTTTTTTGCCAGAAGCTCTTCAAGCTGTTTCTTGTCCTGGCGGACCCAAACATAGTGTGAGGCAGTCAAAAGTTTTATCTGTCTGCCCACAAAAGGATGGTCTTTCCCGTCTTCTTTCTGGGAGACTAATTCCCATGTGCCTTGCAGTTTAGCCGTTTGTTGTGCATGGACAAATGAAAGCAACAGGCAGAGTAAAATGAGGGCGGCAGTACGCTGTGCATATTTCATACGAATCTCCTAAGTTGAATTATAACAATATATGTAATTACTCGGCGAATTATGAAAACCGATTTATAATTTGTTTTAGATATCCCATTGCGCATATTCGTCACGGATAAATTCAAATATCATTCTGTAGCCGCGACGGGTCGTCGCGGGATATCCCGACACCACCGGTGTCGGCTACAGAGGGTCGTCGCTGGATGCTCCGACACCACCTCGCCCGCCGCAGGAGGGCGGTGTCGGCTCGCCCCAATGGGGCTACAGAAGTTCGTCGCAGTAGCTTAATTTTCAAATATAAAACTC
>PMML01000006.1 GCA_003162695.1 Ignavibacteriota bacterium
TTCCTGACTTTACAAGAATTTTCTTTGTTACCAAGTCGTCAAGATCACGCGACGATGTTTTTTTAATAGCACCCGTAATATATTGATACTCGGAATTATTCATTCGCTTGGATATTTTCATTTGCTGCAATGCTTTTTTCTGCCGGTCATTTATATCCAACGAAGCGAGAACATCATCTGTCAGCCAATCGCGCCAGAGCGTTACAACAAACTGGCCACCCACTTGTTTGAAGTCGGGTTCGGGCAATTCTGCTTTTGTGCACAGAGCAATCATATCTAATGTACCCGTNNGAAGAATGAGCCGAGCGAAGAGACTCGGGCACTAATCCGGCCGGCAATGAACCGGGATTCCATACCTCAACACGATCTGCAAAGACCATTGCCTGTACAGCGGCATTAGAAGTATAGTCGCGGTGGGCGACAGCATTCACGATCGCTTCACGAATTGCCATATACGGAATTTCGTACTCCACAACGCTTGCCGGGGAATTCGTTTGGGGCGTGACAGAGCGATTGAGCTTCGAAAGGACGAAATCGACTACTGCGTCAACCTGATCAAACACGGTTCCATTATAAATCTGATACGACGGAATTGGTTTTGCAATCGTTGTGCCATGAAAATGCAGGCATTTGGTTTCTGCTTGAATAAAAAACTTTTGCGGTTGCTTTGCGAACAACAAGAGAGCACTGTTTTTCAGATGGCCGTCATGAATGAGATCGAGATGGCGAAGTGCATCCGCCGGCGGAGTGTTTTCTGAAAGAGGGTAATTACGTTCTTCGCGTGCTTTCTTTAAAAACCAAGAGATCTTTTCGGGGGCGATATCGTCCATGACAGCCGCAGTGTTCAATGCAGCGTCGAACGGATCGGTAGTGATGATATGGTGTTCTTCCAAATAATTTACCAGCCCGGCATAGATTGATTCAATTAGCTTTGTAATATTCGAAAACTCATTGCGAACGACTTCATTTTGTGCTTTGAGTATCAAGGCATTCATACGCGAGTCCCGCGCGGAAGCATCCATTTCTTTTATTAGAATTATACGATGCTTTGCATATTCGCGTGCACAAAGATATTCTTGTTCTACCGGAGAAAATCCGCCAGCAACCGGCTTCCCGTATTTGCTTCCGAACAGCCCGACATAGATATCGCTCTTCTTAACCATGTCGAGGTAAACCTCATCAGGCCTTCGATCTTTGGGCGGCAAATCCTCGAATAGAAAAACAGTAAAGTGTTTGTTCAACAGGGGATCGCCATTGACATAATCTCTTATTTCATAGCGTTCCTGCTGAAGCTCTTTTTGAACACTTGAGACAAAAATAAGTCGCTGCGGCATATTCTTTATGTTTTTCCCCGTAAGATTTTTGTTAACAATCCTTCCGACTTTTATTCCAATGACAGGATCTCATTCTTGTATTCTTGACAGCTTTGCCTTTTATTTGCTTTGGGCTCATGTAATCATTGCTTTGATATAAGGAAGCACGATTGTTTTGACTCGACAGATCACGGCATATTCTGACAGCCTTTTTATGTTGGAATCTTTCCGGCGAAGATAGTTTTTAAGCGCTTCAAGCGCGAGATTTTCACCGAGCTTGTCCCGGTAACGGAACATGTCACAGATTGTTTTTTCCCGGTTATACATCCGAACTGTGCCGGCAGATGTTTTTATCACTTCGATACCGGCACGAAAAAATTGTTCCGGATAATAGAAGAAACGAACAGGCGGATACTCGATTTTTGGCGGCTTATCCGACATGGAAATAGCAACATAGATCTCAGGCGGGACAAATGTGGTCAGTTCGTAATGTGCCAGAGCAGATGCAAGAGCTATTACACCATTAGGCACTGCATGGGAGATTTCTACAAGGCTTGCGTTGATATTTACAGAAGTGGTGATGTCAGGAAGTTTATAGAGGCCTGCTTTTACCTTTTCAATTTTCCCTTGCTGAACTAGCTTCGCGATATCTCTTGTCTGGAATGAAGCACTACGAAGTTCGCTCATTTTCGCAAAGCCGCCTCTATCCCTGATATATTTTATGATTTTTTCCATTAAGCACCGTGAATCGTTTATTCTGTTGGTAGGTTATACTTACAGAAAATTCGATTCATAAGCAAATAGTTAAGAAAAATATGGGAAAAAACGGCAGGTTTATGGCAAAAATCCGCCATCCACTCTACCAGATGCCGAGGACTAGGGGGACTAACGCGTTGTCGGGGAGACAAAGCAGAATAGCTAGACAATCGAACGAACACCCCCCACATAGTGTTAAGAATAAAGCGGTTTCCTCGTAGGAAAAGCCGCCCGCACTATGATGTAGCACACAGAGGTTATTGCCAAATCATGATTTAAAGCAATGCGCGTCTCCCAGACCGGGTGGAGATTGAACCCGCGGTTGGAGGTCTGGACTGATTAATTGATGTTAAGCAAAGGGCCAAACCATTTTCATATATCGCCCCTAACGGGGCTTGATCGCTAGTACTGGCGCATTGCTACAAATATTTCGCTCCTATCGGAGCTGTGCTAACAACTGCAATTCCTATAAAGTGCAGAGATTTTGAGTCCCGGAGGGACGAAATATTTGTAGTTTGAATAACTGGTGTCTCGTTGAAGCTCCGTAGGAACGGTATAAGCATTCAAAGTGCTCTGCGTAACATTAGTGAGTCCGCTCTAAAAAGCTG
>PMML01000093.1 GCA_003162695.1 Ignavibacteriota bacterium
TTACTAAGGAGGGGATTAAGGGGAGGTTTGCATGGTTTCTCCGCTCGTTTCGTATCCACTCTTCAATGTCTTTTGCAGCGATAGATGAGTCTGTCATGGTGTAACTCCTGGTTCAAAATATTTCTTCTCTTTCATTCTAAGATTTCCGCTTCCGCTTGAATGCCGCGAAAAACAAAACATCAAAACAAACTGCTTATCCCAATTGTGAAGAAAACATCATTGGGATTGCTTATGCGGTAGGTCACGTCTGCCCGGATAATCCCGAAGATCTTGCCGATACCTATCCCTGCNNTTCTATACCGCTTTTATAGAGAAAAGGAATCCCGAGCATCAGGAACGGAACACTTCGGAAATTATGCTCAGCAGAGATCATCGCAAACCTGTCGCCGGTGAACTCGCGCGGATCGGCAGTTCTTAAAACTCCAAACGGCGCAAACCTGCCGAGCTGGGAATCGAGCACAAAATCTCTTTGAAGCGGAAGCGTGCCGCTCGAAGTGCCTGCGGCAAACATCAGGTTCATTTGCGGCGGCAGAAGATAACTTTTCAAAAACGTTGGGAAGAAATACGATCCGGTTATAGAGTAACGGCCAAAATCAAAATCGCTGCCGATCAATGATGGAGAAGAATATTCAGCCGACAATTCAACGGCATTGACAGGCACAATATTGAGCGGACCCTTATCGGCCCCGTAATACAGCTTCAGCTGCAGGCTTCGCATCTGTCCTTCTGTTATCGGCGGATTGATGCGAAAATTATTCCCGAATGATAAAACAGCGAAATCAGTATTATTCTGCAAAGCTGTCTCGTTCTCCGATTGAAAAGCCAGCGTAAAAGAAGTCTGATCGAACGGTCTGACATTAATATGGGCGCCCCATCCATAAGCCATGTAATAATCCCGGTAATCGATGCGTCCGAATAAGCAGAATATCGAGTTTAAAATTGTCGGATAGAAATCGCCGTCCGGGAAATGAGCTATATCTTTATAAACATCCAGCCCCGCCTCAACCGTATTTTTTTTATCAAGCGGATATTCACCGCCAAACCGCCATTTAAATATTTTATCGGATATTCCGTAACCCGCAGCAGCATTGAGGCTCCAGCCGGATTTAACGGAATAATTTGTGAATTCCCCGCTTGACGATATCACGATGCCGCTTATTGTTCCCCCGGAAACATATTTGTAAGACCCTCCGATAAATAATCCTTCAACCCTGTTATACCTGATATCGATATACTGCAGCGGCGAAAAACTCAGGGCCGTTGCCGCAGCGCCGCTCGGCTTGAACTGTTTCGCCAGCGTTTGCGTGCTGTCAAGAGTTGCATATGCTTTTTCCTCAACGGATGTAAAAGGAAGTATGCGGTGCGCATCCCAGAACGTCGAATCGTATTTGCTCGCAAGCGAATCGACAACAAGAACGGGCATCTTCAGTATGGTATCTGCTATGACGGTATTAAGCTTATAGTCGTAGATGACGGATGTTTGATCTAATTTTATATTCGGGAAAGATATTCCGGGTAAGCTTATCTTGCCTCCGAATGCCATTGCTATATTTGTAGGCATCCAAAATTTCTCATCGTAGAGCGAGTATGTCTGATTATAATTAATCTCAATATTGTTGACGAACGGAAAATGGAACGCTTCATTCGGCCGGACCTCAATACCCATCACCGCAAATGAAGAATCTGCAATGGAAATATTTCCCTGAAAAAGCGGGACGATCCGTGATCGCGGAACAATTTTTATCTCATAGATATCCGCACGATCTTTTCGCAGCGTGCGTACAAGCTTGTAGTCGTAATAATCCAATGCATTCTCCGCCACCGGCCCGATAAACTTAAAGCCGAAAATNNGCCAGTACCCGTCTGTATAGGATTCTGTGATACCGGCAATTGAAGTGTCCCGATAGAATTTTAGACGAGTGAATGCCTTTGAAGTGTAGCTGTTCAGCAACCGGGTCAGTTCATGCTTCTTCCTGATCGCCTCGCGAACGATCGCATAAGCGGGATCTTCGGCAATGGCTGTAATTCCAGGAAGTATAATCTCCGCCGGTTCAAGTTTTCTATCGCACACAATATTTTTTGTAAGCGATACATGAAGAGTGTCTCTCTTCCAGCCGATACAACTGTAGATCAATACATAATTTTCAGCAGGCAGGCTCAGGATATATGAACCATCGCTATTGGTGATGGTTCCCCGTGTGGTTCCTGCAACCCTGATATTCACTCTATCGATCGCTTCACCGGTTTGTGAATTCGAAACTTTACCGGTAATGGTATACATGGTTTGAGATGCTGCAGCACAGGTGCAGAGAATCAAAAGAATAAGAACAAGGTATAGGGATTTATGCATTTTGAAGAATTTTCCCCAAATCCACTCTTCAATGTCTTTTGGTGCGATAGATGAGTCTGCCATAATAATATGCTACCTCTTTCTTAACTCGTCAAAAGCATTATACACAGTCTGACATACTCCATCGATATTCTTACAAACATCCTCGTTGGTAAAACGAAGAAACCGTATTCCAAATGCCTCAATGTGTTCCTGACGTGTTTTGTCTTGCTCCTGTGCGCCTGGCATAAAATGGGAATCGCCATCGATCTCGATGGCAAGCTTTAATTCAGGACAATAAAAATCCAGCACGTATTGATCAACACCATACTGACGTCTGAATTTATATCCGGACATCTGTCTGCGGGAGAGATGGTTCCACATTATCGCTTCGGCTTTAGAAAGATTTTTCCTTAATACCTTACGCCGCTGTGTCAACACAGATTTGTTATAATGTTCCGTCATCGCTTTATCCACCACCCCTGGTGAAATTGATACACGCTGTGCGT